>JAZQHI010000141.1:0-11870 GCA_045540535.1 Acutalibacteraceae bacterium
ACCTATCTCACAGTCCCAAAACTAGTGCGCTACCAACTGCGCCACACCTCGATATTTATTAAATCGTTAGAATTTACTGCGCTTTCGAATAAATCTAAGACTCGATTATTATATAATAAATAACTTGGTTTGTCAATATTAAACTTTATGAAATATTCTATAAATTTGTGTTAGTTGCAAAAAACACAAAAATAAAACGTACGATAGAAAAAGAAGAGTAATTTTTTTGTGAAAATATTACTTTGGCTAATTTTCTACCGTACGTGTAATTTTAAAAAAATTCGGTCTTTTTCGATTTGTTTTAGAGTTTTAATCCTTATTCTTCTTTAACAATAAAAGCAAAATCTAAAAATCCGTTTCCGAGTTCGGTGTAAACGGAACTAAGGGTGGGGGAATAGGCAACTACTGTATCTTGGAACATAATTGGTATTATATTGTTGGACTTTAGCAGTTCGGTTTGAATATCTTCAATGTTTTCGCCGTTGTAAGTAATACCGAATTTTTTGAGATATGCTGAAAGGTCGCTGCTGTCGGCACGAATTGGAAAAACCGACATTTCGTAACTTTGATTTGTTAGTTGCGAGGTAAGAAGTGAAGCATCTGTTGCGGGTTCAATATTGATAAATGCTGAAAAATTGCTTTGCCAATGTCCCACAATATCGGTTACGACATTTTTGATATTACCGTCATCATAATAATATAACAAAACGTCCGAGGGGAATTTTTTATTTTCGTAGTGTTCGATTTCTTGCAAATAAAGTTGCTTTGCGGTTTCAAGGTTATAACCTGTCATTCCCGTTGCGGAAACAGTTTCGTTTAGCGCTTTAGGGAAAAGTGAAGTAGCAACGCGATAGCCTGTTGGCAGGTTGTTTGTATAAATATCACCGCTAACAGTCATTGCGAATGATTTGCGCATATTTTGTGAGAATTTGCCCCCTAAAGTTAAAAACCAACAGATATTTTCAAAGGATTTGGTTTTGAGCGAAGAATTTTCCGCCTCGTTTACTAAAGAACTGTCAATAAACGCCATATCGATACTGTTTTTTTGAAGTTTTGTGAGGGCGGCTTCTTCCTTGTTGCAGGTTATAAATACGGCGGCGTTTTGAGCCTCAGCAAAACCTGTATACCCCTCATTTTTATAAAGTCTTATACCGAAAGTTTCCTTACGCCAACGGGTAATTCTGTAACTTCCCGAACTTAAAATTGAATCGGCGAAAAGACCGTATTTACCGGCAGTTTCATAGAAAAACTTTTCGTTACACGGCATAGCAATTGATGTTGTAAGGGTTTCTAAAAAACGTTCGTCATCAAATTCAAGGGTTATAACAAGTGTTCTGTCGTCAATTGCTTTTACGCCTAAATCCGTGGTTGGTGCAGAACCGCTATTAATATTGGTAGCGCCTGCTATTGAATAAAGTCTTGAAACAAATGGCGCTTGGGTTTCGGGGGATACGGCTCGTCTTAACGCGAAAACAAAATCGTGCGCCGTTATTTTTTCACCGTTATTCCACTCGGCGTCATCGCGCAGGATAAATGTATATGTAAGGCCGTTTTTTTCGTAAGTTTCGGCAATGCCGCAAACTATTTCACCTTTTGAATTTTTGCGCAAAAGCCCCTCTTGAATATTTCTGATTATAAGCAATTCAGAGTCGCTTGAAGCGGTTTGCGGGTCAAGCGTTGAGGGTAGAAATGGTAATTCAAAGTAAATATAAGCATCCATAGTATCGCTACAAGCAGTTAACGGTAATATGAAGAATAAAGAAAGCAGTAGGCTTAAAATCCGTATTTTGAATTTCATAACTTTTTCCTTTCGGGTAGAGATAAAAACATTATACGCTTTTTCGACATAAATTTCAACTTATAAATAAAAAGCCTTTATTAAGAAAGGCTTTTTAAAAGTAGTTAATTTAGTTTAAGGTTTTTTGCCACATATTCGGCAATTATTTTATATCCGTTGTTATTAGGGTGAAGTTTGTCTGATGCTAAGTTTTCGCGGTTTGTAAATTCTTTATAAAGGTCGTGATATGTATCAAGAAAGGTGCAACCCAAGTCATTTGCAACCTCTTTTTGCCTAGGAATAATATAATTTGTTAGTTGTTTGTCTTTTGCTTTGTCATAAAGTTCAAGTGTTAAACCGCTCATTATATAGACTTCGGGTTTACTTTTCATATCTAAATAATGTTCGACTATTTTTGTAAACTCTGTTTTCCAGGCATTAGAATCGGCTTCATTTTTCATAACGCGTGCATCGTTTGTGCCAAGCATAATTATAACTATATCGGGATTGAATTGGTTACTTAATGAATAAGCCGCGGTTTTAGGATACCAAAGGTCTTCGGTTCTGCCGTCATATAACCAGACGTAACTACCGCCTTTACCGAAATTTCCAACTTCATAACCGTCGCCTAAAATAAGTTCAAGTTGGTTAGGATATCCGCCGCTAAAGTCCCCATTTTGCCAACCCACAGCGCCGATACCTTGTGTAAGACTGTCGCCCACACAAGCGATACGGATAATATCTTTTGGTGTTTCGGTTGGCGGCTCGATTTCTTTTTCACCGCAACCGCAGAAAAACACTAACATACCGCAAAGCATAAAAGATAAGTATTTTTTAAAATCAAACATATTTTAATACTCCCGATTCGAATAAAGGTAGGCTCTGCCCCAGGTCAGAGCCTACCTTTATTTTACGGATTTAAAAGAAAAAAGCAAGTGTAATATTTAAGTCAATCTATATTGATAGGTTATTTGTATATTGACAAGTTATAATAATAGACCGATTTCAAAGTGGCTTGTTGAAGCGCTTTTCAGCGTTTCTACTAACTATAACCATTATAAAAGAATATAAACAAGTGCAAAAAGAAGCAGTTTGTCACTTTTTTCGCTCATAAGAAGAAGTAATAATCCTATAATCAGGGTGGAGTCGCCGTCGCGCAAAATCGAGTCCAGAACAGGTATATTAAGACCGCCCGATAAGAAATTGTTTTTAGGTGCTTGGTATGAAGTATTATTAGTTTGTGGCGGGGTGTTTTTAGTGGGGGCATCTTCGTTTTTAAGAAAGTTGTTATTTGATTGGTTGCGGTTAATACTGTTATCGTTAACCTTTACAAACGGTGGCACAGGTGGCATTTTGTGGTTTGTATCGGTTCCGGTTTTCGCCCTTGCATTCATTTCACGCATACGTTCGACCGCCGCTTGCTGTTGGCGCATAAAATCATTTTGATTCATATTTATCAAACCTTTTTAAAAGTTTAAAATACCGCTATCTTTAAGTAACGGCAAAACCTCAATCATTTTAAGAATTTTTATTGCGGTGTCAACCTTTTCGCGTCTGGGTTCGCTAAGGTGGGGTTTAAGGGCGGTTAGCAACTGAGTTCGGGAATCTGAACCTGAGTTTTTTAGTTTGCCGATTATTCCTAAAATCGACTGCATTTCGTCAGCACCAAGTATATTACCGAGATTAGCATTTGTGCTTAAAGATTCGTTTTGGGGATTTTCCTCGCCGCCTAAAATGTTTTCTGCCATTTTGCGCACTTTGTTCATGGTTTCAGGGTCGTTTAAAAGCCCCGCTAGTTTTTCGCTTATATCATCCATTTTTACCGCCGCCTGATAGCATTTTGATTATTGCCGCCGCCTGAGGCGATTTTAACATTTCTTCAATCGCTTTGCGGTCGTTTAGTATAGAATTCAGTTTTTCCTTGTCTTCTTTTGATAAACTGTTTATAAGTTTATCGGTATTGCCGCTTTTGGCGGTTTCTAATATAACATTGCGGTCGATTTTGTCGTTAAAAGAAGAGTTTAAGTTGTGGATTTTAGAATTATTCATTGAATTTTCCTCCGTAATCATTTAATATATAATATGTAAATAAAATTTTTTTAGAATAGGTGCTTTGATGAGAATAATTGTAATTTCGGATTCGCACAAAAGAACAGGTGTTATTGATAAAATTCTGGTATCTCAAAAAGAGGCTACTCACGTTTTCTTTTTAGGTGACAATGTAGCGGATATCGAGGATTTTGAATATCTTTATCCCGATAAACAGTTTCATATTGTATGCGGCAACTGTGACTATGGCTCTATGGTACAGTCGGTAGGGTTAGAGGTACTTAATAATAAAAGAATTTTTTACACTCACGGTCATTTGCACAGTGTTAAGTACGGTATAGCGCGCCTTTCGGAAGCGGCCAAAAATAACCGTTATGACATAGTACTTTACGGACACACGCACATTGCTAAAATATTATATGAAGACGATATTTATTTTGTGAATCCGGGGTCTTGCTCAAATGCGCGCGAGGGCAGAAATTCCTATGCAGTAATTGATATTACCGAGCAGGGAATAATGCCGATAATAATAGAAATTTGAATTTTTTATTCTGGGTGATTATTCATGAAAACGGCTTATTCACACGATTATTTTTATTACGGTTCAGATTTTAAAAATGAGCATAACGATTTTACAGGGGATAACAGTTTAACCCCTCAAAAAAGAATGGATTTTTTAAGGAATTATGCTGATTTTCTTGAAAGATATTATAATTTGCCGGAAAATCCGCAAGAGGTTATAACCGATAGCGAGTTAAAGGAATTGTATAAAGGTTTAAACCTTAGTCAAGAGTTGCCAACCGTTTCTAAAAGTTTAGAAATTGACGAAATGAACGCTACCCTTGTTACATACCCTCAAAAGTACAAAAATTGGCACATTTACACTAATAAAGCGCGCATAAAGAACGGAAAAATTATTTTTGACAGTGATAATCTGCCCCCTACAGCCGCCGCGGCTTACTTTTTTGACGGTAGCGAACGAGTAAAGGAATTTACCTTTACTTTTAAAATGGATAAAGAATATTCTGCCGAAATCCCAGGCGGTATTCTTGATACTACATACGGCAGAACGGTTGAACTGCGCTCCGGTATAGAGGACGTTATAAAATTGCAGTTTTATTCTAACGGCAGTTGTTATGCAAGGCTTGGTAATGTTTGCCCGTATCACTTAAAAAATATATTTATAGGTAATTTTAATTTTGAAGAAGAACAAAAGGTTACCTTGAATTTGGAAGACAAATATTTCACGGTAAAACTTTGTGATACAGTAAGTCCAAAACTTGAATTATCAAGTGATTTAAACCCCGATATGTTATTTATAGGTTGCGGTATGTTTAACGTTGGGGGATGGGTTTTAAAACCTGAAAAATTGGTTACGGATAAAGATTCGTATACCGAATTTTTTGCCGAGAATGATGACTTTAGTGCTATATCCGAGCCTAAGGGAAAGGTTTTATTGCCGTATTCAGTAGGCGGTTATAAAAACCGTAATAAATCGATTGTTTTAGAAAAGAAATTTTATTTTGACGGCAAATTGGAAGCCTTTCTGAACATAGATGCGCTTGACCCTTGCGGTAGTGTTTTTATAAACGAAAGGTTCTGTTTAAGGACGTACGGTTTTGACAAGGTAAGAACCGAAATTACCGATTTTTTGAAAATCGGCGAAAATAATATAAAAATTATTGTAGACCCGCGTGCTCCCGAGGTGCTGTTTAATTGGCACAGACAAAAGGATGCATATAACGGTTGGTTTTGCGACAGAGTATGGATTGATTTTTATAATAAGATTAAAATTACCGATGTTAAAGTTTTAACCCTTGAAACCGAGAACGAAAATGTGAGTTGCCGAATTGAAGCCGATGTATCAGAAAATTGTGATGTAAAGGTATATTTAAGGAAAATTTTCCCTGAAAGAGCCGAAACGGAAAACTTAATCGGTGAAATTTCAGCAAAAGAGAATAAGATTTCAAAAATCTTTGATTTTAAAGCGGATTTGTGGACTCCTGACACTCCTAACCTTTATGCCGTAAGGCTTGAGGCTTTGGATGAATGCGGAAATCCGTTAGATGATGCAGTTTGCGAAACAGGTTTCAGGACCATTGCGCAAGAAAACGGAAAGATATTACTTAACGGCAAACCTTTAGTGCTTACCGGTGCGCTTTTAATGCAGTTTTTACCCCCTTATAAAGAAACGCCTGTTAGCCATATCTGCGCGACAGAACAACAGATTTTATGGCAAGAATTAATGCTTAAACGAATGAACGGTAACACAATGCGAATTCATATTTTGGGTTATGGCTCTAATGATGTGCGTTATGCTAAGATTGCCGACCGTATTGGACTAATGCTTATATGGACTACACGTTATATTGACAGTGTTGAGCAAATGGCCTTGCAAAATTACTGGGCGGCGCGTGACGGTTATTTAAAGCAAATTAGCGAGCGTATTAACCACCCCTCTATTATTATGTGGGAGGGTACTAACGAATACCATCCAACCCTTTCGGATATAGACAGAATTTACGAAGCATTTGTACCTGCGGTAAAAACAGTAGATACCACAAGACTTTTATCTCCAATTTCGCACCTTTATTATGCAGGGGATATGATACCAAAGGAAAATTGCGCTTTTTATAATGATGATGGTACTGCCGACCATATCGGTAATAATGCAAAGGCGACTGAATATTGGAATGACGAACTTGTTATACGTTCGGCTCATACCTATGAAGTTTTGCTAGGGTACGGAACTCCTTGGAAAAAGATGCGTAATCAGGAATGGTCTATGCAAGAGGAACTTTTTGAGAGCAAAAAACACGCTTATGTAGTCACAGAATTCGCAGTTACGGCGCGCCAGAACCCAAATTCACCAAAGGCAAAAGAATATTTCAATCATTATTCTTATGAATTTCCTGATGAAGATGTTTTAGGTTTCCGTTTTGAAGAAAACGAGTGGCGCGAAAGTCAGGCATATCAGGCGTTGGCGGCAAAGTTTGATGTTAAAGTTATGCGTGAACACGGTGCTGACGGTATGCTTTGGTGTTGTCTAATGGGCGGTGCTAATGACGGCGGATATTTAAAACCGCCGATTGATTGCTACGGTTATCCGAAATATGCTTTTTATACTTTAAAAGAGGGTTATTCAAAACTCTATTCGGCGGACGCTTCACTTGATGCTTTAAGACCGTTAGGGTTTGAGATTTCTCCAATGGTTTTTGGTACAGAACAAGGCAAACGGTATAAATTGACGGTAACTTTGACCGATAACAGCGGTAATGTTTTAGAAGAACGCAAATTTGATGATGTTATAGGTAACGGTGGTAATGTTAAATTACCTGCATGGAAACCGAATTTAAAAGCGGACGGCTATTACGCGCTGCTGTTTAAAACCGAAAAACTTTAAAAATTGGAGCACACTAATTTTTATAGTGTTTTTCTTATTGGTAAGCAAATTAAAAAAGGCTCAAATCACAAGGATTTGAGCCTTTTAAGTTTAGGGGATTAAATATATTTATTCAGTTCTGAGCGCTGTAACAGGGTCTTTTTTAGCCGCGATTTTAGAGGGGAACAAACCTGCAATAAATGTCAGCAACATACTGATTAATATAAGCACAACAGCGCCAACCGTTGGTAGTACCGCTAAACCGCCTATATCCGTTAAGGCTTTAATTACCGCGTTAATCGGTATTAGTAACAACAAGGTTACTATTATTCCAAGAGCACCTGCTACAAATCCTACTATAAGCGTTTCGGCGTTAAAAACGCGTGAAATATCACGCTTAGAAGCACCCATAGCGCGTAAAATACCGATTTCTTTTGTTCTTTCAAGTACTGAGATATAGGTTATAATTCCTATCATAATTGAAGAAACGATAAGCGAGATACTAACAAAAGCAATTAAAATATAACTGATAGCGTTAATAATTGTTGTAACTGAGGACATCATTAATCCGATATAGTCGGTATAGGTTATTTCTTCACCGTCTTCGGCATTATCGTTATAGTCGTTTATAAGGGAAGAAATAGAGTCCTTAGCCTCAAAATCTTTAGGATAAATATTTATAATCGAGGGATTATCAAGGTCGGCAACGCCCATAAGTGCTAAATTACTGTCAAAAGTGGCGGCTGTGTTTTGTGATGACAGCGCTTTTTTAAAGAATTCGGTAATTTCTTCTTCGGTTTTGCCTTGGGACTGCATTTGTCCAATATATGCGTTATATTCGGCTTGCTCGTTTTGGGGTAGAGTAAGAATATACTGACTGAGTTGTTGGAAAGTAAGGTTTTCGAAATTGTTTTCAAAAGGACGGCCTGTGAAAACATTGATAGTTTCATCCGCCTTTTGTGCTTTAACAATTTCACTTTCGTTTACGTCGGTTATCAGTTTTTCCATAAGTTCTTTAAAATAACCTATATAACCGCTGGTTTGGGTGTTAACGGTACTGTCGGCAGGTTTTAAAATGCCAACCACCTTAATTTCTTCAGCGGTGTCAAGCATTTTTTGAACAAAAATCGGGTCGGAAGTTTTATCCACCCAGATATTATTTTCGCCCTTTTCAAAATAATCGCTGTTATTTAACAGTTTGAATTTAAGGTCTAAAATTTCATCAAAAGTATATGATACTTCTTCTGTAGCCTCTATTTTTTCACCCTTTTTAGCCTTTTCTATCATTTCGTCAAGTTCGCTTTGGTCTTTAAGTCCCAAAGAATATAGTGTATAATCGCTTATTTGCAAATTGCGGTTAACAATTAAAACAACCTCGTTATATTTTTTAGGGAATTTACCCGCTACCACTTCATACTGGTTTTCAAGGTAAGTCTGGTCATCAAACAACTGCTTCCAAACCTCTGTATTCATAAAAGGACTGGATGTTGGCATCGAAGCGGAAGTTTCAACCGTAGTTCCCATATTTGCCATCATATTTGTGAATATTTGGTTGGGGTTAATGTGAACACCGTCGGTTGTATAAATATTAAGCGGTGTAGAATAACCGTACTGTATTTCGCTTGCATATTCCTTAAAAGCATCATTTTTTTCAATGTGGGCTTTAAAGGCTTTAAGGTTGTTTGCCGAAATTCCGTTAATCATTGTAGACATCATTTCGGTCATAATATTTTGAGAATAAATTTTGTTTGAGTCTTTTTCCTGTGTTTCGGTTTCTTCACCCATTAGGTCGTTGGCAAGACCTGACATATCCATACCAGCCTGCTCAATAGTTATGGGGTAACTTGCAAGGGTTTCCTCTTCAACCTGTTGAATATAGGCATTAACACCGTTTGAAAGGGATAAAATAAGTGCAATGCCTATGATACCTATAGAACCCGCAAAAGATGTTAAAAATGTTCGTGCCTTTTTAGTCATAAGATTGTTGAGTGACAGCGAAAGCGCGGTTTTGAATGACATTGAGGGTTTTTTAGTATTTTTTATTTCTTCTTTTCTTTCATCTTCTGAAGAAAAGGGGGAAGTATCGTCAGTAACCTTACCGTCTAACAAGCGTATAATTCTTGTAGAATATTCTTCCGCAAGGTCAGGGTTATGGGTTACCATTATAACTAATCTGTCCTTGGCGATTTCTTTAAGCAGGTCCATAATCTGAACCGAAGTTTCGCTGTCAAGCGCGCCTGTGGGCTCATCTGCTAAAAGGATATCGGGGTTATTAACAAGTGCTCTGGCAATTGCAACCCTTTGCATTTGTCCACCCGACATCTGATTTGGTTTCTTATTAATCTGGTCCTCAAGACCCACCTTTTTGAGTGCTTCGGCGGCTCGTTTATGGCGTTCTGCCGCGGAAACACCCGAAAGGGTTAGTGCTAACTCAACGTTAGAAAGTACAGTTTGGTGGGGGATAAGATTATAACTTTGGAAAATAAAACCTATTGTGTGGTTGCGGTAGGTGTCCCAATCGCCGTCCTTATAAAGTTTGGTTGATTTACCGTTTATGAATAAATCGCCGTCTGTATATCGGTCAAGCCCGCCTATAATATTAAGCAGTGTGGTTTTTCCACAACCCGATGGTCCTAAAATTGAAACGAATTCATTTTCTCTGAATTCAAGGCTAACACCCTTTAGCGCTTCAACGTGAGAATCACCGACAGAGTATTCTTTGGTTATGCTTTTTAGTTTTAGCATTCAATGCCATATCCTTCCGTTACATATATTTTTTATTAGTATATCAAATAAATAATAACAAATTGTTAATATAAGGAAAAATTTTTATTTAAAAAGCCGCATTTACTGAGAAATGCGGCTAAATTTAATTAATCAATTTTATATTTATCGGCGTACATATTGTAATCGTCAACAAAAGCGCCTGCTGAAGAGTGCTTAATATTGTTAAGATATTTATGTGCGTCAAGCATATCTGTGGGCAATTGCATTGTATAAACCGCTATATTCGAACAGTGATCGGAAACACGTTCGTAGTTAGTAAGCAGGTCGGTAAAAATAAAGCCCAACTCAATAGTACATTCGTTGTTCTGAAGTCTTTTAATGTGCTTTTCTTTGAGTTGTTTCTTAATCTTATCAATAACCTGTTCGAGCGGTTCTACGTGGGATGAAATATTAACATCGTCATTAGTAAAGGAATCAACCGTCATATTAATAATTTCACTGACAGCATCTGCTATAACCGAAAGTTCCGAAAGTGCTTCTTTTGAGAAAGAAATGTTCTTTTCGTGCATTTCTTCGGCGAGTTTCGCAATATTCAAAGCGTGGTCGGCGATACGCTCAAAGTCACCTATACTGTGAAGCATACGTGCTACCGAGTGGGAATTATTTTCACTTAGTTCGCCGTTGCTGAGTCTTACCAAATATGTGCCGAGTTTATCCTCGTATTTATCGGTAAGGGTTTCGGTATCGCGGATATACTGTACCGTTTCAGCATCAAAATCAGAAATAAGACCGATTGATTTAATGAGCGAATTTCTAGAATGTTCCGCCATCTCACTGGCAAGACGGTGACATTCGGAAATTGCAAAGGGTGCGTTGTGGAAAATACGCTCGTCCAAAAATACGGTATGAGTTTGTTCCTCTTTTTGAGGAACAACAAACTCACAGAATTTAATAAGCAATTTCTTAATTGGAAGAAGAATAACAGTGTCAATAGCGTTAAAGAGGGTGTGTACAATAGCAACTCCCACCATACTGATTTCCGCAAGCAAAATGCTAATGCCCAAGGCTTTTAATACGTAAAGAATAACCATACAGAAAAGAGAGCCGAAAACATTAACCGAGAAATGCATAACAACAACGCGTTTTGCATTTATATTAGTACCTACAGAGGATATAAGCGCTGTAACACAGGTACCTATATTAGCACCTAATACTAGTGGTATCGCCATTTCCCAAGTAATACCGCCGGACAGCGCTAAAGCCTGAACAATACCGATTGTAGCAGCAGATGACTGTATAACACCTGTAAATACTGTAGAAATAAGAAGTGCTATTATCGGGCTTTTAAGGGTTGCTAAGAATGTATCAAAGCCTTCTAAGGTACGGACGGATTTCATAGAGTCACTCATAAGTTCCATACCGAACATAAGAATTGCAAAACCTATAAATATAATGCCTAAGTTCTGCTTTTTGTTGGTTTTGCCAACCATTCGAAGAATTATACCAATAAAGGCAAGAATGGGGGCAAAGGTCATAGGCTGTAATAGGGTTATAAAGAAGTTACCCTCACCAATACCTGCAAGGCTTAAAAGCCAGGCGGTAAGGGTTGTTCCTACGTTTGAACCCATTATCATACCAAACGTATTACCAAACTGAACAATACCAGAGTTAACAAGACCTACAAGCATTACAGTAAATGCTGATGATGACTGAATAGCAACGGTTATACCTGCACCCAAGAAAAATCCTAAAAAGTCATTTGCGGTAACCTTTTTCATAGTGCGCTCTAATCCGCCGCCTGCCATTGTTTCAAGTCCGCTTGACATTACATTCATTCCGTACATAAAAAATGCCAAACCGCCAACAAGCATTGCAAACATTATGAGTATTTGTGTTGCACCGGTGGATTCTATTAATATTTCCATACTGAAAGTG
>JAZQHI010000142.1:0-5103 GCA_045540535.1 Acutalibacteraceae bacterium
AACAAGGAAAATAAAGATACCTGCTGTACCTGATACAGATGCAATTAAACCATCGTTAGTAATACTGTCAACAGTTTTTAAAGGACTAAATCCGTTAGCCAATAAACCGCCAACCAGAATTCCAACGAAAAGTGAGGAATAAACCTCTTTTGTAATGAGTGCCAAACCGATGGCAACTACAGGGGGAAACAGTGACCATAGTGTTCCAACGGGGTTGGATATTGAGCCTGTCAGAGCGCAAAGAATACCAAAACCAATTAAAAACACTAAAATCAGCATTTTAGGGATTAATTTTTTTGCCTGCATTTTTATACCTCCATAAAAAAATAAACCGTAGTGATATAGCACTACGGTCAGTTTATAATACTGATAGTGCTCCACATAAAGTGACAGTGTGTTACATATTTTGCAACACCCCAACAAAAGTTTAAGAACAGTAAAACTTTCATTTCGGCGGTTGTCCCTTTCGTATTAAAAACCTGTTCGTTTAAAAATAATACTACTATTGGCAAACCGCGCCTCTATCTTAAAGAATAATATCATACTAAAAATATATTGTCAATAAAAAGTTCACAATTTGTTAAACATTGTCGGTTTTAAAAGATTTAAAAATCTTTTCGGCTACAGGTTTGCTGATTCCCTTAACCTCACACAACTGTTCAACAGTTGCTTTACTTATCTTTTTTAAACTACCAAAATGTTTTAGTAATGCCTCTGCCCTAGCCTTTCCAACGCCCTCAACTTCAAGCAGTTCGGATTTCAACATAGTTTTTGACTGCAACTTTTTGTGATAACCAATCGCAAAACGGTGAACTTCATCCTGAATTTTGGTAATCAGAGTAAAACATCTACGGTTTGATTTTATCGAAATATCGCCGCCCGTAGTAGCAATAGCGCGTGTTCTGTGTTTGGAGTCTTTAACCATACCAAAAACCGCAACATTAATACCGTGCTTTTTAATTATCGGCATTACGGCATTTATCTGACCCTTAGCACCGTCAAGCAAAATTAAATCCGGTAAACGCTTAAAGCCGTCATCCGTTCCGTTTTTGTATTCTTCAAATCGGCGGTCGAGAACCTCTGCCATTGAACGATAATCGTCCTGACCGGAAAAACCTTTGATTTTAAATCGCTTATAAGCCGATTTAAAAGGTTTACCGTCCTTAAAAACAACCATTCCTGCTACATTTTCGCTACCTGCTGTATTTGAAATATCATAAGCCTCGATATAACTTGGCGCAGTATCAAGCCCCAAAAGACCTGCAAGTTCATTTAAAGCCGCCATTTCCCTGCCGCCGAGTTCGGCTTTTTCGGATAAATTCTCCGCCGCATTGTTAAGGCACATTTCTATAAGTTTTAGCGGCTCTGCAGATTTAGGATTAATAAATGTAATCTTTTTACCCAATTTTTCGCTAAGCCATTTTTCTGTAAGTGAAAAATCATCTTCAACATCAATAAGAATTCTTGAAGGAATATCAGTTTTATCCATATAATACTGTTGCAAAAATTCACTGTAAACCGAAGATTTGTCCGCAAAACCCTCAAGAAAATAGTGGTTTTTATCCGAAAGCCTGTTATTTCTGAAAGTCAGAACAGCAACACAAGCCTTTTCGCCTAAAATTGCCGTTGCAATAACATCTTGCGATTTATGGGTAGTTGAAACAACCTTTTGCTTATCACGTATTTTTTTGATAGCGTTTATTCTATCCCTTAATCTCGCGGCGGTTTCAAATTGCAAATTTTCAGCCGCAATATGCATTTTTTCTTCTAAACTTTCAATTGAAATACCGTTTATATCACCGCGCTTAATAAAATCAATTGCGCTGTCGATAGATTCAAGATAATCTTTATGGCTGATTTTCCCTTTACACGGCGCATCACAAAGCCCGATATGGTAATTAAGGCAAGGCTTACTGTAGGTATCAAAATTTCGGTTGCAATCGGGCAGTTTAAAAATTTTACGCGCCTCGTCAACAGTTTCTTTAACAATAAATCCCGAACTGAAAGGACCAATATAATCGGCTTTTTTGTCGGTCATTTTAACGTAGGATATCCTTGGCCATTTTTCTTTTGTTATTTTAACATAAGAATAACCCTTATCATCCTTTAAAAGAATGTTGTATTTAGGTTTATTCTGTTTAATTAACGAGTTTTCGAGTATAAGCGCCTCAAATTCACTGTCACAGACGATATATTCAAAATCCGCAACATTTGAAACCATCCGCCTTACCTTTTCGGTATGCTGATTTCCCGAACCGAAATACTGGGTAACGCGGTTTTTAAGCGCTTTTGCTTTACCGATATAAATAATTACACCCTTACTGTCTTTCATAATATAAACACCGGGTTCTAAAGGTAACTTATTGGCTTTTTGTTTTAATTCTTTTAATTTTTCGCTGTCTGCATAACGGTTCAAAAAATCACCACCTAAACTTTAAAATGCCCCTCTTTTCAGAGAGGCATTATTATTATGTTAATTCTTAGCCTTTTCTATTTCACCGATTAGGTATCTGCCAATTTCACAAGCATATTTATAGGATGCAGGTATAAGTTCTAAAGGCTTGTTAACAAAAAAACTGTTTGCTTCATAAGTAAAGTCGCCCTCGTAACCAATTTCACCTAACGCTTTGGCAATGGCGTTATAATCCATTTTTTCTATAAATGGCAATGTATGACTATCGTCAATAAAATCTGTATCATGCACGTGTAACGCGCCAATACGGTCTTTTCCCATCTGGCGAATAAAATCAGGCACATTTTTGCTGATAAGCGAAACGTGACCCAAATCAAGACAACCCGTAATCCATGGAGAATTTATAGCATCAATATACTTGTTAAATTCCCAAGCGCGTGAACAGGTACTGTCAGTAATAGCGCCCGAAGCGGCATTATTCTGCCACATATTTTCAGTAGCAACCTTAATACCGAATTTTTCGCAATAAGGAATAAGACGATTGTAAAACTCAACGTTAAGTCTGAAAAGTTCTTCTGCATTGTCACCGTAATTCAAATGTTGCTTAGGATGAACAACGATAATTTTAGCGCCCAAAACCGAAGCAATTTCCATTGAACGAACAATAGCGTTAAAAATATACTCGTCTTTTTCAGGGTCGCCGCAACTTGAGTGATAAGGCGCGTGGGCTTGGTTGCAAACAATACCCAAACTGTCAGCATATTCTCTTAAAGCCTTGGCTTCGTCCAAATATTTGTCAGTATTAAATACGGTTTCTTTTTCAAAAAACATTTTTGTAAGCGACATATCGTAGGCATCAAAACCGGCTTCTTTAATAATTCTGATAGCCTCTTTGTCAGAAAGTCGTTTACTCATAGGAGCAGTTGAAATAGAAAGTAACATAACAGTACCTCCGCTACAATTTTTTATTTATTATAACATTGAAAATAACTAAAATCAATAATATTTCGCGAAAACTTGACATTTGTAACTTGAGCCGTTAAAATTTTATTTGGTGAGATTTATGAATAACGAACTAACCCGTACCGAAGCCTTAATAGGCTTTAACGGTATAACAAAACTTAAAAACGCACGCGTAGCAGTTTTTGGCATTGGCGGTGTCGGAGGTTATGTCGCGGAGGCTCTTGCGCGTTCAGGTGTAGGAACTATAGGTTTAATTGATAGCGACACTGTTGATATTACTAATATTAACCGCCAAATAATTGCTACACATAAAACTATTGGTAAACTTAAAACCGAAGTAATGGCAGAACGTATTGCCGAAATTAGCCCTGAAATCGCGGTTAAAAAATACAATATTTTTTTTAGCGGCGAAAATGCAAATCAGTTTGATTTTGAAAGTTATGATTATATAGTTGATGCTATTGATACTGTAACTTCAAAACTATTATTGGTAATGCTAGCAAAAGAAAATAATATACCGATTATCAGTTCAATGGGTACAGGAAACAAACTTGAAGCATCTATGCTTGAAGTAGCGGATATTTTTAAAACCTCGGTTTGTCCGCTGGCACGCGTTATGCGCTACGAACTTAAAAAACGTGGTATAAAAAAGTTAAAAGTTGTATACTCTAAAGAAGAACCTATTAAAAGTAGTCTTTTGGACGACGCAACTAAAAAAAACTTACCTGCAAGTTGCGCCTTTGTTCCGGCGGTGGCAGGGCTTATAATCGCAGGTGAAGTTGTAAAAGATTTAATTAATAGTTGACATTTTCAAAAAAAATATTATAATAAGTATATCTTGCAGAGTAGACAGTCGAGCGTTAAGTGCTGTTTGGACGGGGAGTTGCCAGACAGACGAAGGATTTTTCCCGCGGTTCGACGGTCGCATCCCGCTGCCGTATAATATTGAGTTTAAACCTCCTATTATTCGGAAAACGGGTAAGGAGGTTATTTTTATGTCAAATTCAGTATCAAAAAAACAAAAACTCTTATTCAAAATCATTTTAGCATCAATCCTTGTCGCGCTTAATATTATTTTAGAGCGACTACTCGCCTACTCGGTATGGAATCAGACAATTAGTTTTTCTTTTATAACAATTGGCTTTTCCGCCGTTTATTTGGGTGTGCCTTATGCTGTAATTGTTGCTACTCTCGGCGATATTATCGGTTCTTTGCTGATCCCGTTTGGACCCTACTTTTTCGGGTTCACACTAACTAATGCAATCGCAGGCTTAATTACAGGTATTTTTCTTTATAAAAACGCTAATACTATAAAAATAGTTGCATCTGTTTTAATAAACAAAGTTTTTAGCACACTTATCCTTAACACTATCTGGGTTTCAATTCTTTATCGCGGTGGTATTGATGCCTTTGGCGCGGTATTTGTTACCCGAATCCCCCAAGCCGTAATAATGTTCGTTGTTGAAAGCGTATTATTGGTTGTTCTTTTTCACAAGAAAAGCAAAGTACGTAAACTTTTAGATAAATCTTTCAAAAGAATAAATTAATATGATTTATAATATTTTTGCACTTTATTTAATTATAATTAATCTTATTGCGGTTATTGTTTGTGTGTTCGATAAAATCAGTGCTATACATTCGGGCAGACGTATAAGCGAACGCAATTTAATAATAATAAGCCTTTTGGGCGGCAGTATATTTATGTATTTTACAATGAAAATTATCAG
>JAZQHI010000143.1:0-13426 GCA_045540535.1 Acutalibacteraceae bacterium
CCCTTTGAGTCAACCGCAACCTTTACGGGTCTGTATTTAAAATCCGTAGGAATAAGTTCGGATTCGGGAAGTAATAACAGTTTGCTTACATTTCCGTTTTTATCCATACAAATAACCCGCTGGTTTTCTGTATCGGCAATATAAATAACGCCGTTATTATCTACGAAAATTCCTTGAGCATCAATAAATTCAAGTGTACTTCCGTTATAGATAATGTTCTGCAACGTGAAACTTAGATTATAGTTTGCATCTAAAACGAATATTTTTGAATTACCGCTGTCGAGTATATAAACATTTCCCTCTGCGTCGGTTGTTACGTCATTGAGGCGGCTGTTTGCATCTGCTCCAAGCAGTTCTGCCGAAACTATATTTTTAACCTCATACATCGGTTTAGAATAAACGGGTGTTTTTTCACTTGTGTTGTAGTCCACCCAATAGGTATAACTCTGATAAGGTACCTCGCCCGTTTGAGTAGAACCCGTATCTTGTTTAACCGCAGATACGTTAAAGGACATAACAAACATTAATAAGAATGTAATTACAGAGGTTATAAACTTTATTTTTTTCATAGTTGTCACCCCTTAATACCGGCGCTACCCATTGTTTCTTTAATACTTCCCTGTGAGATCAAATAAACAATAATTGGTGGTATCATCATAATTACTGAAACTGCCATTGAACTACCTGTACGCGCAAGACCGCCCGTAGCGATTGTGGACATTACCGTAGGCAGTGTTTTTAACTGTTCGCTGAATATTGTTCCCGAAGAGCCTACATTCCAAAGTCCTAGGAAAGTGAAAAGTGTAAGCGTCAGGATACAGGGTTTTATTATCGGCAGTATTATACTGCTGAAAATTCTGAACCAATCGGCACCGTCTATATGAGCCGCTTCTATAAGCGCATCAGGAACATATCCGTCCATATACTGTTTCATAAGAAACACACCCATAGAGGATGCCAATGTAGGCAGCAGATAAACAAAATATGTATTTATTGCACCTAATGTAGAGTATATTATGTATTGCGGAATTGCCAATGTATATGTATTAAAAAGCAACGCAAACTGAATAACTGTAAATATAACTGCTTTGTATTTTATATCTGTCTTAGAGAGTACAAAGGCTGCCATTGCCGCAAAAAGTACGCAAAGCGCAGTTCCCACAACCGCAATAAAGACACTGTTAAATACATAACGCGAAAGCGGCACAGAAAGACTCGAAATAAGGTCAGGTAACGCAGTGTAGTTTGCAATAGTAGGTCTTTTTACAGTAAAAAGTGTTGGTGGGAATACAAGCAATTCATCAAGTGGCTTAAATGATGTTACTACGCAGTATATCATTGGAAGCAGTGAAAAAAATCCGGCAGCAAACAAAAATAGAAAATAAAAGAAATTTCCCGCCCTGCTTCTTGTGTATCTTTTTGCTTCATTTACTCTTGGAAGGTGTAATATTTTTCTTAAACTTTTCATTTCCTCACCTTCCTGTTTTGTTAATCAATTTATTTGTTATCCATCTGGTTCCTACCATAAGTAAGAACAGAACAACAGACAATGCCGAGGCATAGCCCATTTCGTATTTTACGGTACCAACGTCAACAAGGTATGATACGATTGTATCTGCCGCGTGACCAACTGTCGGATAACCTGCAAGTTGGGTTATTATATTACTGATTGAGAATGCCGAGGCTATCTGCATAACAGCACTGAAAAGCAGCATATGTTTCATACCCGGAAGGGTTATATACCACAGTTCTTGCCAACGGTTTCTTATACCGTCGATAGCACCTGCCTCGTAAAGTTCGGTATTGATATTTTGCAAACCCGAAAGGTTTGAAAGGAAAGAAATATCAAGACTTGACCAAAGTTGAACCGCCACAACAATCGGTACTATATAGTCCGAATTTGAAAGCCATGCAATAGGCTCGGTAGTAATTCCCAAGGAAAGCAAAAAACTGTTTATATATCCGTAAGAATCACTCGCAAAAAGTATTTGCCAGATATAAACCGCATGACCCGCAAGTGAAGGAGCATAAAACATAAAGGAAAAGAGTGTTCTCGGTCCTCTGCCAAATTCATTTATAAACCATGCCAACACAAACGAAAGTAAAAAACCGGTAGGTCCTGTAAGTATTGCCAAAAGTATGGTATTTTTTAATACTATCGGGAAAATATCATCATGCAAAAACATACGGATATAGTTATCAAGTCCCGCAAAGCGAGGCATAGACACCATATCAAAATTAAAGAAACTTAAAACCATTGAAGAAAGTACAGGTAACACTATCATCAATGTGAAAAAGGTCAAAAAAGGAGCAAGCAATACATATAACTGCCAACGACTACCGCTAAACAGCGACTTTTTTTCTTTTTTAGTCATTTGTCTTCCTCCTTAATAAACTCTGTCAGCATATTCGGCTATCTTACGTTTAATTTCGCTATCCGAAGTTCTGCTCCAATCGGTTATAGCCTCTTTTTCTGTGGCTTCGCCGTTATAAACTGCACAAAAAGCCTGATCGATTGAACGGGATACATAATAACTTCCAGGAACTTCTTCAACCTCTTTTACGTTTTGCCATTGTTTTAAAATTACATCAAGGCTTTCCTTATCCCAAGAGAGTTTTTTAAGTGCTTCAATAGTAGCAGTAGCAGTTCTTCCCGACTGACCAAGTACCGCTTCGCAGTTGAACGAGTAGTTATACTGTGTGTCTGCAGAAACCCACCACTTTAAGAATTCCCAAGCAGATTCCTTATCTTTACTGGATTTCATTATTGCACAGCCTGTTCCCGAGCCTGCGGCAGAACGATCGATTGTTCCGTCTTCGCTTTCAACTCCAGGTAATTCATAAACCGCCCATTTACCCTCGATTTCGGGTGCTGCCACCGCAAAGGTCAAATACTGCGTATAAGGTGCAATACCCAGCGGTATTGTACCAACTCTGAATCTTTGATAGAAGTTAGCATCGGGGTTTAATTTATATCTTGTGTAGAAATCGGTCCAGAACTTAAATGTCTTTACCGATATAGGTGATGCAAGATTTGTTGCATTAAGTTCGCTGTTATATACACTTTCGCCATTCTGCATAAGAAGTGTCGGGAAAATACTAAGTCCGCCGGCACCCGTATTAACAGTTGTTGCGGCAACTATTTTTATATGCGGCAAATATGTGTTCATATTCTTTCTTTGTATAACAGATGTTGCTGAAAGGTAATCTTCCCAGGTTTGCGGAACTTCTAGTCCCAACTCCTCAAATATATCTGTTCTGACGAACATAACTTTGAAATTTTGCACATCGGGTAATGCGTAGGTCTTGCCTTTATATATATAAGGTTTTTCAGCGTCTTCTTGGAAATTTTTAAGAACTTCTTCATAATCATCAAATGAAGATAAATCATAAAGTACTCCACGCATTGCAAGGTTTACAGGCTCGGTTCTTGCCATGTGCAGATATAGGTCGGGAGAATTATTTGATATAATACCCTGATCTACCGAAGCGTTAACCTGCTCAACCTTAACATTAATTTTTGAATTAGGTGAAAAATCCTCTTGAATTAAGGTGTTTAAAATCTTAACCTGATCTCTGCCCCAGTTAACCCAGATTTTAATATTCTTTTCACTGCCACCCTCTAAAGATTCATTCGAATAATCCCCAACGAATGAAAGTGCAAAACGTCTAAGACTAAAGCCGATTTTTTCAAAAAATCCTGCCTTTACATCCTCTACGTCAGTATCAGGTGCAGAAACGATTATTTTATCGAGTGAAAGTGCCATATTCTTAATATCAAACAACCACGACGACAATGTTTGATAGTAAGAGAAATATGTATCTAAATAAAGATGTGATTCATAGCGGTTTTCACTCATAAGTTTTGAAACGCGCGCAACATTCTTAACTGCACCGTCAAGTTCGCCGTTTATATCCTTTTTGCTGTTAAGAATATTAGAAATTTCGGTAAGGTCATTATAAAAACCTTTCAGTTTTTCTTCAAACTGCGGAATTTGCTTATAAAGTTCGTAATCTCTGTTAGCGTCGGGAGTCTCCCCCGTAATCATTACGATATCCAAATAAAGTTCACCGACATCTGCAGTGATAACATTTAGTTTATCGTAAATATCAGCAATACCTGCAAGGGTTACATCAAGAGAGAGTGTGTGCGTGCCCTCGGTAAGATAGAACAGGTAATCCTCGCCGTCTTCGTTTTCAATGTCCTTATACTGCCACGCAGTCTTATATGAGAAGCCTACCTTGGTTGCTTCTTCGAACGGTGTCTTACCGTCAATCTTAAGCCAGCGATACGCGTTACCGTTTATTATAGAATTCTGTTTAAAATTAAAGCCTAATTTATAAAGCGCGGTTTTGGGGACAACTATTTTCCATGTAAGTTCCTTAAAGGGACTTGACCAGTTAGAACCGCCTATATAATTAATAATTGAATTTGTAGCACTTTTGGGTGTAATGTCAGCACTGCCTGTATCCGATTTTGCAGTAAGCGAATAATCGTTTCTGTAAAGTACATTCTCGGCTTCTACAACTATTTGGTCGCCCTCATACTTTTCATATTTTGAATATTCTTTTGAAACCTCGCTATACGGTTTAACAATTTCGGGTTCTATAAAGTTAATTCCTGCAAATTTAAAAGCGTCACCTATGTTTTCAATTTCTACCGTGTGCTCACCTGCTGTAAGATTTACTGTATAAGGTGTTAACCTTACACCAGTTTTATCGTAAGCCGCCGAGGTCATATATCCCTCTACTTTGCTTTGAAGTGCTGCTGTCTGGTCGCCGTTAGAAAGGGTTCTTGGTTTACCGTTATCCTCATATATTACAGGTGCTTCTAAAAGTTCGGCGTTCTCAAAAGGATATTCCCCGTCAATTTTAACGGCATACTCTATCCTTTGGGTTGCTTCGTTTACAGTATCAAATGTAATATGCAATTCATATTCGCCATCCTGATTGACTGTAACTTTACATTCAGTATGTTCATTGGCGTTTAATATCTTTACATCCGCCTTGTATTCACTATCGGCATTTTCGGCAAAAGCAACAATATTAAAAGCCGATAAAAGCATTGTTGCTACTAAAAATACCGCTACAATTGTTTTCACAAATTTCATTAAGCGCACCTCAAAACTAATTTGTTTTATATTATCCTTAAATTAATTATATCAAACCACTAATCGATTTTTAATTGGTAAATACTGTTATTCCGCAGTAAATGAAGTACCGTTCAGAACAATATTTTGGGTATACGAAAATATTTTATTATTTTGCGGTCTACCCCAGTAAGCACCGTGTAACTTATAATCTTTTAACTTACTTTCTTCAACTTTAGTAAAACTGCAATTATTAAATGTAACATCGGAAATATAGTTTTTTTCTCTGCCGTATAATCTTGGAAATTCAAGACCTCTTGCATGAATATTGTTAAAATGAATTCGCCTTACAGCATCGCACATTACAACTGAAGAAGGGTCTATAATGCAATTTATAGGTGTACAATATATTTCATCCATAATAATATTGTCGAAAGAAAGGTTTTCAATAAGGGTTGCCTCTCTTCCCTCGTCCGGCCATTTATCATCAACCGCGTGACCCGGTAATCTTATTCCTATTCCAACGTTTGTATCGGTCATAACAATATTTGAAAATGTACAATTGCGTATAGTTCCGTCATTTAGCCAACCAATTCTTATACCACAGGCATAACTTGTTAAATTACAGTTTGTAACCACAACTTTTTCACAAACTTTATTTTCTGCCAAAGAAACATTATTGGCTCTTACAATTATGCAATCATCTCCACAAACAATTGAACAATTTGAAATAGTTACATTTCTGCTTGAATTAATGTGTATACCGTCATTATTAGGATATTGCACATCAGCATATATCTTAAGTCGGTCACATGTAACAAAATCGCAGTCATGAATCCAGTAACTCCAGCCCGCCGGCTGATTTACCATAGTTATATCTTTAATATTAACGTTTTTACAACCTGTAAAAAATACAACTCGCGGCGGTGTGGGGGCATCTATTCTTTCAAATCGCCAACCGCCTTTATAATTTTCTTTTTCCTTGACAAATGAAAGACCGTTACAATCAATCTTGCCCATACCTGTTATAGAAATGTTTTCACATTCCTCCGCAAAGATAAGGCAAGCATTTCTCTCACGTGGTAAACAGTTACTGACAACATGTTTAACATCTTTTCTTTCAGGATAATCTGCACAGTCTGGCGAGCCTAAAAGCACAGCGCTTTCTTCAATATGAAAATTAACATTACTTTTGAGAATTACAGTGCCTGTCATATATACCCCATCACTGACAATTACTTTTCCACCACCCGAAGCGGCACAGGCATCTATTGCAGATTGTATAGCCTTTGTATTAAGTTTATCGCTTCCCGATATAGCGCCGTAATCCATAATATTAAAATCCATAAAACCCACCTCCACATATGTATAATAATTGTACACTATTTACAAACATCAATTCAATGCACTACATAATTTATTTTAATACAATATCGCACTACCGCCGATATTGCTATTGAATTTTAAATTTTCAACTGCTATAATATTTATAAATAGTTGAAATGAGGTGGTATGTATGGTAGTAGACCTTGATAAACCTGTAACTGTTAAAATGTTTGGAAAAACCACTCAACAAAACGGCTTTTGGCATGACCAAAAAAACCAATCCCAAAAACTGCAATCAATTACTTCTAATTTACTGTTATATGTTACAAGCGGTTCCTTTAATATGCTCATTGGTGACGATATTTACAGCGTTTCCGAGGGAGATGTAGTTATTATTCCTTCCGAAACAATTTATCAGCCCCGAGAAAGTGATGGTTGCTCATATTATTTTGTGCATTTTTCTGCCACTACTCTAGAAAGCACACCGCCGTCAAACATTGACCAATCTCTGCTTAGATTTCAAGCAATCACGGATACGGGTTATGCATATAATTATTATGGAAAAACATATAATTCAACTATAAACCTACCTATTCATATTAAACAAAATAACACCAAAGCATATTATCCTTTACACAATGTTTTTGAGCGCGCAACAAAACTTAATATATGGCGCAATAATTATGAAAAACTTCTTCTTGATAATATAATCCGCGAACTATTAATTCTTATTTCAACCGAACTGGCAACTCAACAAACGTCAAATAATACTCTTCAAAAAATATTACATTATATAAATAAACACTATACCGAGCCAATAACCCTCACCTCAATTGCCAAAAACTTTGATTTTTCAACCTCATATATTACAAAACTTTTCCATAATTTTTTAGGAAAAGGAACTGTGGATTATATAAACGATTTAAGGCTTACTGCTGCTTGCGAATATTTGATTTCCTCTAACTATTCAATTGGAGAAATTTCAAATAAAATAGGTTTTTCAAATCAATACTATTTTGACCGTCTGTTCAAAAGAAAATATGGTGTCACACCAAAGGAATTCAGAAAAAGCAATAACAACAACGATTTCTAAAATTTTAATATACAAAAGGCGTTACTGACCATAAAATCAGTAACGCCTTTTACATTGTATAACTTTTTTACATTTAAGCACACTTTACAGTAAAATTAAAAGCCTAAACATTAGATTTCATCAGGTATAATCGGGTATAACTGAATTGTATTCCCACCGTCTACCACGAGTTCTGCACCGGTAGTATTTCTGGCAAATGCCGCAAAATAATATACAGCATCTGCAACATCTTCTCCTACAGCCACATCACCAATAGGTGTAAATCTTGAAGGAACTTTTTTATAAAATTCCGGATTCTTTTCCCAACGGTCAGTTCTTATCATTCCAGGAAGCACTGCGTTTACACGAATATTGTATTTGCCAAGATCGAGCGCCAAAGCCCTCATCATACCGAGTTGACCTCCCTTTGATGCAGAATAAGCAATTCTGTCAGGGATTGCTCTATAAGCGGTATTTGAATTAACAAATACTATATTTCCGCCGCCGTTTTCTCTCATTCTTATGGCGGCATTTTCTGAAAGACAGTAGTTCCATGTCATATTAGTATTTATAACTCTCATAAAATCGGTGAGCGGATTTTCAAAAACTTTCATATTTAGTCCCTGGTCAGCCGCATTGAGCACTAATGTTTCTATAAAAATGTCCTTGCTATCAAGCACAGTAAACATTTTTTTAACCGATTCTTCATCAACTGTTGTTTCGTTAATAAGTGAATCGATATGGTAACCAATTATTTCTACATTGGGAAACTGTTCTTGATATTCTTTTTCTTTTTTATGAACCGCTTCGCAATTTCTGCCCGTAAAAACAACATTCCAACCATTCTTTGCAAACTTTTCTACTATTGAAACACCAGTATTTATACAAGCACCTGTAATTAAAACTGCCTTTTTCATTTTTACTCCTTTGTTACTTTATCAAAAACTCTCACATAATCTACCAAAAAGGTATCGCCTTGATTCTCAAATGCTTCTTTTACAGGTTTGTGATCTTCAAAACGGTAACCTCTGACTTCGGTAGAAATCAGTATAAATTCAGGTCTGGCAGTAATTTTATCGGTGATTTTGCCGTCCTCTTTTCCGTCAATATAAAACGTATAACCTGTTTCGTCCCACAAAAGACCAAAGCGGTGAAACTCAGTTTCATCCAATTTGATATTTCCGCCTATTCTGCTATTTTTCATATCAAGCCCATATCCACCGGTAAAAACGTTATGACCTGCAATGGCACCCGGTTTGAAAGATTCCATAATATCAATTTCTACACCGCTGTCTTTGGGGTCAAGCGAAGAACCGATAACCGGTGACTGAATCCAGAAAGCCGACCACCAACCAGGTTTTTGTTGTAATCTGCAACGGCATTCATAATATCCGTAACCGTGAGTAAATTTATTTTCATGAAGTTTTCCTATATTCCATTGTAAATGATCCGCTCCGAATTTTGTTTCAACTACAGGTTCGTCCATAAAATTGTATCCCGTCTGAAGTTGCGAACTTACGGGTTTACCGTCTTTCATCATCAAAGTAAAAACCGCATTACTATTACCGTCAAGTGTAACACCGTCTTTTACCCAAGCGGGATGTTCTCTGCCCATCATACTTGTACGATAATCCCATTTAGTACTGTCAAGTTCAGTTCCGTCAAATTCATCAGCCCAGGCAAGTTCCCAATCACCCTCAGGCAAAAAACTAGGTTCATGATTTTTAACTTCAAATTTTTTCATAATGATAACTCCTTTAAAAATAAAACTCTGTTTTAGCAGGACGAATATCTGTTAAAGCACCAGTGTAATGCCTTAAAGTATGCGGTTGATACGGATGTTTTAAACATTCTTCTTCATTAATTTCAATACCTAATCCTGATTTATCCGGTATTGTAATATAGCCGTCTTTATATTCAAGACTTTCGTTGGTTACATCTTTTCGCCACTCAACATCACTGTACATAATTTCAAGAATTGAAAAGTTTGGCGTACTAGCCGCAAGTTGAAGTGTTGCAGCATTAGCCACAGGACCTGACGGATTATGCGGTGCAAACGGTATGTAATAAGCCTCTGCCACAGCGGCAATTTTTTTAAGTTCCATAATACCGCCTGCATGGGAAATATCAGGTTGAATATAATCCGCCGCACGCATTTCAAATAAGTCTTTATACGACTTTAAGGTGTAAAGTCTTTCCCCCGCCGAAATTGCAACGGGTGATTTATCTCTTACTGCCTTTAAAGCCTCCAAATTATCGGGCGGTGTTGGTTCTTCAAAGAACATAGGACTAAATTGCTCAAGTTCTTTTGCAATTTTAATGCCTGTAGGTACATTAAATCTGCCGTGACCCTCTATTAGCAAGTCAACATCTTTGCCTACTGCATCACGCACTGCTGCAACACATTCAAGAGCGGTATTAAGGTCTTTATTTGATATTTCAAGATATGATTTACCAAACGGGTCCCATTTCATTGCAGTAACTCCGCGCTGAACGGCGATTTTTGCCTTTTCGCCAAACTCTTTTGGGGTCTTTGCACCTGCAAACCAACCGTTTACATATATTCTAACTTTATCGTTAACCTTGCCGCCTAAAAGTTGATATACAGGAACATTTAAGTGTTTACCTAAAATATCCCAAAGTGCCATTTCAACGGCAGATAATGCAGACATAAGCACTGCACCGCCGCGCCAGTATGCATCTCTGTAAATATCGTGAAAATGTTTTTCAATATCTAAAGGATTTTTACCTACAAGGTATTCCTTAATATGCTCAACCGCACCGATAAGCGCCTTTTCCTTGTATTCTAGTGTGGCTTCGCCTACACCAGTTATACCCTCGTCAGTATAAACTTTTACAAACACCCAGTTTGTTCTGAAACAATCTACCGCAAAGGTTTTAATGTCGGTTACTTTCATAATTTTATCTCCTTATATATTTCGGCTTTCACTTTATTCTCACATTCAAATTCATCTGCACTTAGTTCATCAAACATACCGATATGTATAGGTACTGTTTTTTTAGCATTTATTCGCTTTGCAAAATGTGCCGCGTCGGTCATGTTCATATTATTGCCAACACCATTAACGGGTAAAAATAGTGCATAAATATCTTCAGGGATATCCT
The DNA here is from genome assembly GCA_045540535.1 of Acutalibacteraceae bacterium. GTDB lineage: Bacteria > Bacillota > Clostridia > Oscillospirales > Acutalibacteraceae > UBA737. The sequence continues at coordinate 10,615 of JAZQHI010000143.1, forward strand.
CAAAAATTTCCTCATTATAAAGGGTATCACCTGTTATATAATATTTCTTTTCACCGTCATCAATAATAACTCCTATTGGAGTTATATCGCTATGCTCTGCTTTTACAGCAGTAAATTTGATACCGTTTTCAGTCCAAGTGGTGTGACGGTTAAATAAAACATAATTATTGTTTCCACCGATTTTTCTAACTTCGTCCCAAACCGATTTTGGTGCTAAAACAAGAATATTACTATCAGTATTAATAAAATGTGTCACTGTTTCAGGGTCATAATGGTCAAGGTGATTATGCGTAAATATCATCACATCAGGTTTTATTTCAAAAAAATTTTCATCAACCTCTACTCTGCGATAATTCTTAGGGTTTATCTTTTTAACGCTATCAGATAAATATGGGTCAATCATTATTTTAAAACCGTTCTTTTCAAACAAAAGTCCCGCCTGACCTAAATATGTAATTTTCAATTTTCTATTCCCCTTATTGAATTTGTTGTAGTCTTATGCTATACTGTTTTTATAACATATATAGCCGCTTTTTTCTTTTACTATACTATACTATTTTTTAAAAATTCTTTACTATTAAGGTGAAATAAATGAAACACAATTTACCTATTATTTTAGGTGCAGGAGTATTTGAAAGCAAAACCCGTTTCAAAAGCATTAATATAACCGAACCGCGAAAAGTTGATACCTACGAGTTGGAATATTTCTCCGATTATAAAGGAATAACCGTTGTAAACGGCAAAGAAAGTCCTATTAAAAAAGGTACCGTATTATTTGCAAAGCCCGGTGATATAAGATACAGTCACTTACCCTTTAGTTGCAAATTTTTACATTTTAATATAACCGATAAATCGCTTATAAACGCTGTTGAAAATATCCCATCTTTCTTTTCGGTATCCAATCCAAACGCTACTGAAGAAACTATTACAAACATAATTTCGCTTTTTTATTCGCCTAATCAATTCGATAATATTACCGCCTCTGCGAAACTAATAACATTCTTACATAAACTAAGTAGTGAAAAAAAAGAAAACCCTACCGTTATATCTTTAGCCAAAACATTTATAGAGCAAAATTATAAGGAAAATATATCTATTGACGAGATAGCCACCGCCTGTAATATAAGTACTGCCTATTTGCACAAAATTTTTAAAAATAATCTTGGCATAACACCTGGAAATTATCTTCTTAATATCCGTATATCCGCAGCGCAAAATCTGCTTGTAAACACACATCAGTCACTTATTGAAATTGCTTTTAACTGCGGTTTTAATTCGCAAAGTTATTTTTCTGATTGTTTTAAAAAGAATATTGGCATAACTCCAAAGGATTTTCGCAAAAATTCAACATATACACTTTAAAATACGAATAATATATATGAATTTCAATTCCTATTACATATATAGATTGCTATAACTGTTAATCGTACAAAGAGTAATATTTCCCACCTCTTTTGAGATCGCTTTTTAAAGAAGAGACTTTTATTCTACATATTGACAAATCTTGATGGCAAATAAATATGTTTCGAGTGTTTGTACAGGAAAAACATAGTATGTTCTCATTATGTGTAGCAAATCCGGTATATATAAAAGGCTATTGTCGTAAAAAGAAAAAAACACAGTGATTTTCACTGTGTTTTTTCTTGCCGTATAATTTTGCATACGGATGGAATGGAGCAATCAAATAGATATCTTTTTAAAAAATTATCGTATAAATCCGAACTCCCACATATTTATATATTCTGTAGAAAACTTACGAATTAAATCATGTCTATGTATGGGATGTGTTTATATGATTCATCAGAATTATAACCCAGAATTTTCAAACATGCAGCAAACGAACCAGCTAATTCCTCCAATTTAGAAACCATATTATCATCATAATGATTTACACAATCGCTTTCGGAATTAATAACACCGACTACCTTGTCTAAAATTTTTATCGGTATTACAAGTTCCGATTCTGTTGTCTCTACGGCACAAAAATATTTTTCTTCTTCATTAACATTCGAAATATTACGAACTTGACCGTCGTTATATGTCAAACTCATAAAACCACCAGCAGCAACCACTCTATACTTTTGTTTCTTTTTAGATATATCATTTGCCACCACTACTAACGCATTTTGGATTCTATTTATTTTCAAACACAAAGCAATTTGATTATAATCCGTTTGTGTAATCTTCTTAATTTGAGAAATTGCCTTTTCGAACAATTCATCTAAAGAACTACAATCTTTAAAAAGGATATAATATTGGTTTATAGAAATATAACTTAAGATATCCTCAAAATCATTTTTATACAATTCGGAAAAAGATTTACCATTATAATCGGCTAGGTAATTCATAAAAACAGAAATATCTTTTTCATAAATTCTTTTGGTTTTCTTTAAATCTACCTTCAAGTTTTTTCTTGCTTTTAAATTGTGAATTCTTTTGAGTTGAGATTTTTGTTCTTCGTATACATTTTGCCAATATAATGCATAGTTTATTTTACTGTTGAATCCATTATAAAGATCTGCAACTTGTAATTTATATTTTAATGAATTGTTTTGTGTTTGATAATATTCCTCATCAACATCACTTAAAACTACAAACAATAATTTATCTTGAAAATCTTCACGATTTATGAATTCTCCTACTTCATACATACAATTAGGCGATTTTAAATAACCGTCACTAACAACACATAAAGCAAATTGATGTTCCTGAATACTATTCATAAACTTTATAAAACTTTCTTTATATTTAACTTCCGTGTATTCCGAAATTTCAATTAAAGTATTGGTTTTTTCTTTAAGTTTATTTTTTA
>JAZQHI010000144.1:0-5115 GCA_045540535.1 Acutalibacteraceae bacterium
GTTGTTTTTAGTTTAATAGTATTGAGGTGAATTTTATGAAAGCAAGAATTATTGAAACCAGTAAACAAAATAATTATAATTTAAAAGATATAGGAACATTTGAATTTATAAGTGAGGATGAAATTAAGGCTAATTGCAAAGTAGAACCTACACGACTAAGACTACATCCTTGGGATGTTGAGGCTTTTTTAATTAATATTCATCCTGAGGCTAAATTTCAAAAAGTTCTCGGTTTTGGCGGTGCTTTTACCGATACTGCCGCACACGCTTTTAAAAGTTTAAGTCCTAAAAAACAAGAGGAATTAATTAAAGCGTATTTCAGTGAAGTTGGTATTGGTTACAATTTTGGGCGTTGCCATATAGGCAGTTGCGATTTTTCTACCGAGAATTATTCTTATGTAGAAGAAAACGACACTAAACTTGAAACTTTTACAATTGAGAGGGATTTTGAGGGAGTTATTCCTTTTTTAAAGGCGGCTTTAAAAGAAAATCCCGATTTGAAACTGTTGGCTTCACCCTGGTCACCGCCTGCATTTATGAAAACAAATAATTCCCTTATAGGCGGTTCTCTTAAAAAGGATTGCTATTCGCTTTGGGCAAAATATGTAAGAAAGTATTTTGAAGCGTATAAAAAAGAGGGTATCGAATTCTGGGGCACTACCGTTCAGAACGAACCAAGACACAATCAGGTATGGGAGTCTTGTGTTTACACCGAAGAGGAAGAACGCGATTTACTTAAAAATTATTTAGGACCGGCACTTGAGGGTACAGACATAAATATTATTTGTTATGACCATTGTAAAGAACGCCTTTTTGAGCGCGCAAACGCTATGTTTGGCGACAAAGAAGCCGAAAAATATTGCAAAGGTATTGCTTATCATTGGTATTCTGGTGACCATTGGGGCGAAACCGACCTTGTCAGCCGTTTTTGGAAAGATAAGTACATAATTGCGAGCGAAGGTTGTATGGCGGATACTGTTAAGGGGTACGATAAACCGCAAAATTGGACCTACGGTGAAAACTACGCTCATGAAATTTGCGGCGCTTTAAGAAACGGTCTTAACGGATTTACCGATTGGAATTTGGTGCTAAATGAAAATAACGGCCCTGCGCATAACCGAGAGGGCAGGTTGTACTGCAACGCACCTGTATTTTGCGATGGAACCCGTGACGAAATTGTTTTAACCCCTGCTTACTATTTTATAGGTCATTTTAGTAAGTATATTAAGCGCGGTGCTGTAAGAATAGGAATTTCAACTTATACCGAAGCACTCGAAACCGTTGCATTTAAAAACCCTGACGGCAGCATAGTGTGTGTTGTTTTAAACCGTACCGACTCGGATATGGAATATATCCTGCGTATAGGTTCTGACACATGCAAGCAAACCGTCAAGGCTCATTCAATAATTACCGCTATTATAGATTAATTTAAATTTTGCCGCTGTCTTTAAGTAGTTTTACTTTAAGGATGGCGGCTTGTGTTTTAGCATCCTTAATTTCGCCTGAAAGTATCATCTCAACCGCTGTATCAAGCGGTATTCTTTCGGTGGTTAAAAATTCGTCGTCATCAGGGCAGTCTTCACCAAAATTCAAAACTTTCGCGGCATACATCCATATTATTTCACTGCAGTAACCGGGTGTTGGATAAAGTTCGCCTAAAGGTATAAAAACTTCGGCTTCGGCGCCTGTTTCTTCTTTAAGTTCCCGTTTTCCGCATTTTAGTGGGTCTTCGTTTACACTGTCGCGCTTGCCGGCAGGTATTTCCAGAATAACTTCGCTGTAAGGGTATCTGAACTGACGGACCATAATAACTTCATCATTATCTGTAAGCGCTACAACACAAACACCGCCGTTATGTTCAACAACTTCTCTGACGGCCGTATTTCCGTTTGGTAAAAGCGCAATATCTTTGCGTAAACGAATAACTTTTCCGTTAAATAAATATTCTTTTGATAATTGTTTTTCTTCTAAATTCATTATTTGCACCTTCCGTTAATATATATTAATAGATTAAGATTATTCGGGAGTGGAAAAAGTGGAGAATACAGTAAAATGTATAGATTATGATTATTTCAAAAGGCAAAGGGTTATTACAGAACTTTGCCGTGATTTTCCTTTTATTAAAAAAACTAATATCGGGGTAAGTTGCGGCGGCAGGGATATTACCGCGCTTAAAATAGGGGACGCCTCGCAGTATAGCCTTATTGCTGCTGCGTTTCACGGTAGCGAACATATTACTTCAACCGTTTTATTAATGTTTATTGAAGAGTTGGCAAAAGCGATTGACAGTGATGGCTACATAGCAGGTTTCAGGGCAAAACGTGCGCTGTCGGGCAGGGGTGCTATATATATTCCTTGCGTTAATCCTGACGGTTGTGAAATTTCAGTTTTAGGCGCAAAGGCGTGTGGCAGTCTTTCTGAAACCATAGGTAAACTGTCAGGCTTTGACTATAAACATTGGAACGCGAATTTAAGAGGTGTTGACATCAACCATAACTTTAATGCAGGTTGGGAAGAATTGAGATGCAGGGAACACGATGCAGGAATTTTTGGACCCTCACCCTCAAGATTCGGCGGTCGACGTCCTGAAAGCGAACCTGAAACAGTTGCTCTTACCGAGTTTTGCCGAAAAGCGCCTATAAGGCACGTCACTGCGCTTCACAGCCAAGGTGAAGTAATATATTGGTGTTACGGAAAAAACGAACCACCAAGAAGCAGACGTATGGCAGAAATAATGGCAACATCAACAGGTTACGCCTTAGATGTACCTAGTCCTATTGCAACGGGTGGCGGTTTTAAAGATTGGTTTATTACCGAATTTAACCGTCCCGGATTTACTGTTGAAATCGGCAAAGGTGAAAATCCGTTACCTTGTACCGATGCTACTAAAATTTATAAACGCGTAAGGGAAATGCTTATGCTTTGCACAATAATGTAAAATATTATAATATTTAAACGACTAAGGGGCGATTTTTAAAATCGCCCCTTAAATTAATTATTCAGAAAGATCCTCAACAATAAGGTTTCTTACACCGTTTTCATCGGTAGTGGGTGCAGCATCACGAACTGCAAAGAATTTCTCAGCAACTTGAGGGAAAAGAGCATAACTCAGTACATCTTCTGCAGATTTACCAATGCCCTTATCTTTCATTTCTTTAGCGTAGGATTCAAGTTCGGGTTCTAAAAGGTCAGCAGGACGGCAGGTAATAACCTTATCGTCGCCAATGCACTTTTTACGAACATCTTCGTTAACGGGAGCAGGGAGTTTACCGTATTCACCGCGAAGAAGCGCTTTGGACTCCTTAGGAACCATTTTATAGCGTTCGCCCGAAATAACATTCATTACAGCCTGAGTACCAACAATCTGGCTTGTAGGAGTAACAAGCGGAGGATAACCGAAATCTTTACGAACGCGCGGAACTTCAGCCAAAACGTCGTAATATTTATCCTCTTTACCGGCTTGCTTTAACTGAGAAATTGTGTTGGAAAGCATACCGCCCGGTACCTGATAAATAAGGGTCTTAGCATCAACGTTAAGAACCTTAGGATCAAGTGTGCCCTCGGCTTTCATCTTATCGGCAACGCCACGGAAATGGGTTGCAACTTCACTAAGTTTTCCAAGGTCAAGTCCTGTATCGCGCTCGGTACCTTGCATAGTAGCAACTAAAGCCTCGGTAGAGGGGTTAGCAGTACCGTTAGCAAAAGGTGAAAGCGCACAGTCAACAATATCAACACCTGCTTGTGCTGCCATTAAATATGTCATATCACCGGTACCGGTGGTGTTATGAGTGTGAAGATGAATCGGAACTTTAACGTTTTCCTTGAGTTTTTTAACAAGTGAATAAGCGTCATAAGGGAGAAGTAAGTTAGCCATATCCTTGATACAGATAACGTCTGCACCCATACTTTCAAGTTCTTTTGCAAGACCTACAAAGTATTCTTCATTATGAACAGGGCTTATGGTGTAACTCATAGCAGTTTCACATATACCGCCGTATTTTTTGGTGGCTTTAACTGCCTGTTCAAGATTGCGCTTGTCGTTAAGCGCGTCAAATATACGGATAACATCGATACCGTTTTCAATTGATTTAGCAACAAAAGCCTCAACAACATCGTCAGCATAGTGTTTGTAACCTAAAATATTCTGACCGCGGAAAAGCATTTGAAGTTTTGTGTTGGGCATATGTTTTTTTATAGTGCGAAGTCTTTCCCAAGGGTCTTCATTAAGAAAACGCATACAAGAGTCAAAGGTCGCACCGCCCCAACATTCAACCGACCAATAGCCGATTTTATCTAAATCTTCAAGGGCAGGAATCATATCCTCAATTCTCATACGTGTAGCGGCTTGTGATTGATGCGCGTCACGGAGAATTGTATCAGTAATAAACAGTTTTTTATTTTCCATTTTCTTCTCCTTAGATTATTAACCAAATAATGCTATAAGCACACCTGCCGCGATTGCAGAACCGATAACGCCTGCAACATTGGGTCCCATAGCGTGCATAAGCAGGAAGTTTGCAGGGTTTTCTTTCTGACCAACCGACTGTGAAACACGAGCAGCCATAGGAACTGCTGAAACGCCTGCAGAACCGATAAGCGGATTGACTTTGTTCTTTGAGAAAAGATTCATAATTTTTGCGAAAATAACGCCGCCTGCAGTACCAATACCGAAAGCAACAACACCCATAGCAATAATTTTAAGGGTTTCAAGTTTTAAGAATGTTTCTGCAGTAGCAGTAGCACCAACCGATATACCAAGGAATATTGTAACAATATTCATAAGTTCGTTTTGGGCAGTTTTGCAAAGACGTTCTGCAACACCGCATTCTTTCCAAAGGTTACCAAGCATTAAGCAACCAACCAAAGGTGTAGCAGAGGGAACTAAGAGTGCTACGAAAATAGTTACAGCAATCGGGAAAATGATTTTCTCGGTCTTAGAAACTTCGCGAAGAGGTTTCATAACTATCTGACGTTCTTTCTTAGTTGTAAGAAGTTTCATAATCGGTGGCTGAATTACAGGCACTAAAGCCATATAAGAGTAAGCCGCAACAGCGATAGGTCCTAAAAGTTGGGGATGCAAAAGGGAAGTGGTATAAATTGCTGTAGGACCGTCCG
>JAZQHI010000145.1:0-10868 GCA_045540535.1 Acutalibacteraceae bacterium
CCTGAATAGCAAACGAAGTTTCAACTCCGTTAAAGGAATTGGCGATTTCCTCAAGTTTTTCAAGTCGTTTAATATAGTTTTCAATATTCTCGCGTCTGGCACCCGGTCTTGCAGCAGAAATAGCATCAGCCGCCTGAACAATAAATGCGATGATTGATTTAGCCTCGGCATCACCGTGGTGAGCGTGAATAGCATTGATAATAGTATCATTCTCGCGACATTTTTTAGCAGCCTCAACACCAAGTTGAATGTGTGAACCTTCCTGCTCGTGGTCAAGTGCTTTACCGATATCGTGTAGCAAACCTGCGCGTTTGGCAAGTGTAACGTCTACGCCCATTTCAGCCGCCATAAGACCTGACAAGTGGCAAACCTCAAGCGAGTGGTTAAGAACATTTTGTCCGTAACTTGTGCGGTAACGCAATTTACCGAGAAGTTTAATAAGTTCGGGATGAATACCGTGAAGTCCCGCTTCTATCATTGAGCGTTCGCCCTCTTGCTTGATAGTAGCCTCAACCTCAGCCGTGGCCTTGGAAACCGTTTCCTCAATTCTGCCGGGATGAATTCGGCCGTCAAGAATAAGTTTTTCAAGGGCAACCCTTGCAATCTCTCTCCTTACAGGGTCAAAACTTGAAAGGGTAATGGTTTCGGGAGTATCGTCAATAATAAGGTCAACACCCGTAGCCGTTTCGAGCGCGCGGATATTTCTACCCTCGCGACCGATAATGCGGCCTTTCATTTCGTCGTTAGGCAGTGCCACAACCGAAACGGTCATTTCGGAAGAATGGTCAGCCGCGCAACGTTGGATAGCGTGACCGATAATGTTTTTAGCAAGTTTATCGGCTTCGTCCTTAGTTTGTTGCTCAACCTCCAAAATTCTAACGGCTTTTTCGTGAGAAAGGTCGCCGTCAAGCATTTCTAAAAGGTGAGCCTTTGCCTGTTCCTTAGTAAAGCCTGATATTTTTTCAAGCAAATCCATCTGGCTTTGTTTGATACGCTCGCATTCTTCGAGTCTTGCATCAATTTCCTTAGCGCGTGTAGCAAGTTTTTCTTCCTTGGCTTCAAGGTTGTCGGTCTTGCGGTCAAGTGCTTCTTCTTTTTGCTGAATGCGATGTTCCTGACGTTGAACTTCGCTTCTGCGCTCGCGCAGGTCCTTTTCGGTTTCCTGACGCAAATTGTGAATTTCGTCCTTTGCTTCAAGCAAAGCCTCTTTTTTCTTTGATTCGGCAGTTTTTATAGCGTCGTTTAATATGCGTCTTGCCTCGTCCTCGGCAGAGCCGATTGTGGCTTCTGCTGATTTACGTCTGTGAATTGAGCCAAAAACAAAGCCCAAAACACCACATACTAAAGCGACTATGCCTCCAATAATGTACGGTAGCATATCGCACCTCCTATATAAAACACGGAATTCGCCGCACCAAACAAAGCGTACGGCAACGGGAGCCGTGCGTTTACCTCCCGTGATACAATCAAATTACAGCGTATTCGCCAAAAACGCCGATAATATAGCCTTAACATAAAAATGAAAAGGATATAAAACCTGAATTTATCATTACAATTTTAACACTATATATAGAATATGTCAAGAAATTAGTACACTTTTACTTGAATTTCTTCCAAATATTTGTAAATTTTTCCGCTAGTGTAGATGTATGGGTTTTAGCCTCGGTACAGGAATTGCTGAAACTAAAATGCGAAAAGATGAAAACCGCAATAAAAAGACCTATAAAAAACAAATTCACATTAGCGGCAACTGATGTGTGCATAAAACTGTAGCCTGTGATTATTTTAAACACAAAATGGGGTATGGTTGAAGTAGCGCAAAGGGAAATACTTAAAAGACCGCTCGAAAGCAGTTTTCTGAAACCGCGCTCGCTGTCAAGCCCGTTGTAAAGTTTTGTGAATTGCAACATAAATATAAGCACCGCGCAGTAACTAAGCATTAAAAGCAGATTTTCGGATATGAGCGCGAGTGAAGAAATTGAGGTAAAATCGCAGATAATTCTTAAAATGAAATAAACTGTAGGCAAAGCGGTGAAAATTCTCGGCAGAAAAAAGTTTATAAAACGCTGTGCCCCGAAGAAAATGAAAAATACTGCTGATGCAATTCCAACAAGTTTTACGGCTAAAATCTGCCAACCCATTACTGCCGCAGAAAATTCTTCAAACATCATTTCAAAAATTACCGATGCCGCCGCCAGAAAGGAAGCAATGCTAATAGTAAGGGTGGGTTTGGGCGGATGTTCGGGACTGCGGTGGGAGAAAAGCGCAAATACTGCAGGCGCAAAGCAAAGACCCAATATAACCCAGAACATAGCCTCGCCGTTGACCTCGAATTCCTTTATATAAAAGCCTGTTGAATAATCGATAGTGAAACTGAACTGTATAAGCCTTAGCAAAACACTTACAGGCATAAATATAGCAAAAAGGAAAATAATTTTTTTATATTTCATTAAATTACACTCCAAATTCATTTATTTAAAACCGAAATCATATAATATACTAACAATTTTATATTGCTTTAAACTAAAAGTCAATAAAAAAAGGAATGGTATAGTAATGAAAAAAATATTCGGGTTCACAGTTTTCATAGCAGTAGCAATGCTTTTGTTGCCTTTGAGTGCTTTAACAGGCGGTGAAATAAAGCCAACTGCCGCTATAGTTAATAATAATGAGGACAAGGCTTTAAATATTACCGAACCGGAAAGTTTTAAAATTAAAACGGGGGACGTAATAACAGAACTGAATCCTGACGATTATATTTTTGGGGTAGTCGCCGCAGAAATGCCCGCCCTTTATAACGAGGAAGCCCTAAAGGCGCAGGCGGTTGCGGCGTATACATTTGCTTGTGTGAGAAAAAGTGAAAACAGCGGTAAAGATTACGACATAACCGATGATTTTAATAAAGACCAGAGTTTTATAACCGAAACAGCCGCACGCGAAAAATGGGGCGAAAAGGCGGACGAATATGCCGCCAAAATAAAAAATGCAGTAAACGCGGTTTTAGGTGAAGTTATAACCTATAACGGCGAGCCGATAACTGCTGTTTACCACGCGGTATCAAGCGGAATTACCGAGGACTGCGAAAATGTTTGGGGCGGGGAGCGACCTTATTTAAAAGCGGTAAGCAGTGACGGTGATAAACTTGCAAAAAATTACATAAGCGAAGCCGAGTTTACCGTGGAAGAATTAACCGAAAGTTTAAAGGGTGAAGTTGAAATTAAGGGTGAAACGTCTGATATTTTAGGCGAAATTATCCGCACCGAGTCATATACCGTAAAATCGGTTAAGATTTGTGGTGCCGAGATAAGCGGTTTTACAATCCAGAATCTGTTAAAACTTAAATCAGCCGCATTCGATATAAAATATCAGGATGGAAAATTTATTTTCACGGTTTACGGTTCAGGACACGGGGTTGGTATGAGTCAGAACGGAGCCAACTTTATGGCAAACGAGGGCAGTAGTTATAAGGAAATTTTGAAACATTACTATAGCGGTTGTGAAATTGAAAAACTATAGAAAAACGCCGTCCCTGTTTTAAGGGACGGCATTTTGGTATAAAAAATATTATTTAAGAACGCTTTCTTTATTCGCGTTAGATGCCTTAACAACTATAGCAGCAAGAGGAATAAGACCTAAAACGTTGGGGATAACCATTATGTTGTTGAACATATCGGCAAGTTCCCAAACCAAATCGTTAGGGAAGCAAGAACCTAAGAAGATAAATGCAATTGAGAGTACTGAATATACAACGGTAGCCTTTTTACCGAACAGGTACTGGAAGTTTACACGACCGAAGAAGTTCCAGCCGATAATGGTAGAAAAAGCGAAGAACAAAAGGCAGATAGCCACAAGAATGTTACCGGCGGTAGTGCCGAATACTTCGCCGAATGCCAACTGCATCATATTAGCCTTTGTGATACCGTCTTCAGCGCCGTCAGCCAAAGGACCGCCGCCTGCATAAAGAACTGATATTACAACCAAAGCGGTCATAGTGAGAACAACGAATGTGTCAATAAATACACCAATCATTGCAACAACGCCTTGGTCGTGAGGTTTTTCAACATTTGCCATAGCGTGAGCGTGAGGGGTAGAACCCATACCTGCTTCGTTAGAGAAAAGACCGCGTTTAGCACCTTGGCTTATAGCGGCTTTAATTGCTGAACCGAACGCACCACCAAGAATAGCCTGAGGGGCAAATGCGAATTTAAAAATCATACCGATTGCTTCGGGAACATTTTTAATGTTAACAATAAGAACTATAAGACCTAAAACAAGGTAAAGAACTGCCATAAAGGGAACTAACTTTTCGGTAACGCTTGCAATTCTTTGAATACCGCCAAGGAATATAAAGGCAGCAAGAGCGGTAACAACAAGACCGATTACCCATTGGGGTATACCGAATGCGGTTGATGAAGTTTCTGCAATAGAGTTTGACTGTACCATAGAACCCATAAAACCGAGTGCTAAGGTGATAGCAACTGCAAAGAAACCTGCAAGGAATTTACCAAATCCACCTTTAAAGGCTTGTCTTATGTAGTAAACAGGTCCGCCTGCGATATTACCGTCGGCATCGGTTACACGTGTTTCCTGAGCGAGAATTGCTTCGGCATAGATAGTAGCCATACCGAAAAATGCTATAACCCACATCCAGAAAATAGCACCGGGACCGCCGACAAGAATTGCACCGCAAGCGCCAACGATATTACCTGTGCCTACCTGAGCCGCAATAGCGGTAGCCAAGGCCTGAAATGAAGACAAACCGCTTCCATGTTTGCCACCGCGCAAATTAATGTTTCCGAAAACCTTTTTCATACCCTCGCCAAAACAACGTATCTGAACAAAACGAGTTTTAACGGTGAAGAAAATACCCGCACCTATAAGAAGGATTATAAGAATATAGTCCGACAAATAGGCGTTGATGTTCTGTACAATAGGTAATAAGAACTCTGTGATTTTTTCCATTTTTATTCTCCTTAAAAAATAATTTATAAATTTAAAGGGAGATTGCAAAACTACAATCTCCCTAAAAAAACAAGTATAAAAAACCTTTTTTAAAAAGGTTTTAATTAACTTTGTCCTTTTGCCTGAGAGATTAGCGCATTTTAACGCTTTGCACCTTCGGCACCCGAATTTAAACGGGCTTCTCCAAAGTCCTATCCGCTTACAGTCTTTGTTTCAAACGAAACGCCTGAGAGTGTTATTCCTTCGGCAGTAAATACTTTTCCTGCAAGCATCACATAGAAATATTAAATTGATAAAAGTATACTAACATAAATCGACTTAATTTTCAAGACCGAGTATAAAAAACGTCTTATTCACCCAAATTTATAATATTTGCGCCCGTTTCTTTGGCTAAATCACATATAAAACGGTGGCAGGTAAACATTACAACCTGAGTGTCAGCCGAATATTCCTTCAAGAATCCGAGAGCGGCGGCGGTGCGGCGGTCGTCATACTGAGTGAGCGCATCGTCAAGCAAAACCGAAAGCCGCTCGGTATCGGAACACATAAGTTCGGATAGTGCCAACCGCAAACTTAAATAGGCTTGGTCAGCAGCGCCGTTGCTCAGATAATCTGCTTCGCGGCTACCGAAATTGCCCTCTTCTGATACGGTGATATCGAGTGATTTTGAAATATTCATACCGTTCCATTTACGAGTGGTAAGTCTGTTTAAAATTTCGCTTGCGCGTTTTTCAAGCACCGAACCGAAACTGCGCCTTACTTCACCAAAACTGTCGGCAAGAACCTCGGCGGCAATATCAAGTTTCAAGCAAAACTCGCGCTGGGAGTCGGTTTTTTCTTTAAGAGTATCAAATTTCCGCTTTAAGACCTCGGTGTCTTCATATTTTTGCGAAATTGCGGAAATTTCGGCATTAAGGGTGGCTATCTGGGATTTTTTATCGGTTACGGCTTCACGCAAACCCTCGTATTCGGTTTTTAAAGTTTCAAAATCTTCCGAAGATATATGGCTCTCGCCTAATTCTTTAAGTTTTTGTTCTGCTTGCTCGTAGGATATGCCGTTTAAATCATTTAAAATGTAGTTAATCTGCTGTTTTAACTGCTTTTGGTTATTTGCAATATCGGCTAGTTTATCAAGTTCGGCTACTACTTCTTCGGTGGTTTGCGCCGCGCGGTATTTCCCGAACTGTTCAAAAAGCGGTTTTTCTGCCGTCTGCTTTTCGGTTAAAAGATTGTTTAATTCTGTACGGTAGTTATTCAGCATAAGCCTTTGGTTTTCAATAACTGCCGTACTTGTATTAAGCGCTGTATCCAAAGCCTTGCAGTCTGCCTGTTTTACCGAAAGTTTACTTAAAGCGGTACTGCTTTTAAGACGTAAATCGGCAATTTCGGTTTTAAGGGCGGAAATACGTTCTAAAAGGCGTTCTAAGGGCTGTTTGTCGGCAGGGCGCAAAACAAAACTTAAAATAAGGTTGGTAGCACCAATTATTCCAAGTACTATTGCAGGTAAAAGGGACGGCACGAAAGACAAAACCCCCACTGCCGCTAAAATAATAAATATACCTATTAATAATAGTGGCAAACTGAATTTTTTCTTAGCGTTTTTGAGTTCGGGAATTTTGCTTTCCAAAACTTTCAGTTCGTTTTCTTTAGATTCAAGTTGCGCTTCTAAGCCGTTATTCTCGTTTTGGAGTTTTAGAATCTCGGCTTTTATTTTTTCTAAATCCTCTTCGGTTACGTCTTCGGGTTTGTTAAGCCCTGCCGAAATGCTTTTTTCAAGAACGTCAATTTCGTTTTGTTTTTCCTTAATTTTTTCCAAAACCCCGTTTACTTTTGAAAGGCAGAATTTAATTTTGCCGATATACATTTCGTCTATAAAAGAACCGTCGGCAAGTTTAAGTTTTCCGTTAAGGGAATCAAGTTCGGCTTTAAGGCTTAAAAGTTTACGCATTTTTTCGGCATTGCGGATATCCTGTTCCGAGTCGATTTTAGCCTTTAATTCTAAAGCGCGTTTGCCAAGATTTTCAATTTCGGTTTGAATGGCATTAACTTGCGCCTTTTTGTTTGCAATTTGTTGCATAATAAGGCGGCTTTTTTCAATCTGTTCCTCGGTTTCTTTTAAAAGTTTAAGGTTTTTATCGTAAATGCCCGCTTTTCCGCTTTTGGACATAAGGTTTAGTTTTGCTTTACTAAGCCTTGCATTTACCGCTTCAAACGAAACGCTTTCTTCGCCCGTTAAGGCAATATTTGAAAGTTTTGAGTTAATTTCACCCTCGGCAGCGGCGTCCTTTTCGGGAAAACCTAACTGACCTATAAATACCGTGCGTTCAAAAGCCGCGAGCGATAACCCGAAAAAGTTAAGCCCCACATCCCCCGAAACTGCTTGTCTTGTACCGAAATCAAGGTCGCAAAGGGTGGCTTTATCGGTAGAGTTAGAGGTTTTGAACTCTTTTTCAAGGCGGTATTTTTTGCCCCCGTGTTCAAAATCAATACTGCCTGCCATTTTGGCTGTGTCCCAGGGAGTGTACTTTTGGCGGATGTTTTTAGCAAGGGTACCGCCTGCTCTGCCACTACCGTAAAACATCATTTTAATAAATGCCATTATAGTGGATTTGCCCTTTTCGTTGTCACCGTAAATAACGGTAAAACCGTCACCAAAATCAAGGCTTAAATTTTTAAGTCCCCCGAATGCATGTATATATAATGAATTAATCTTCATCGTATTTCACCTCTTTAGTAAAGGCTTTAAGTCCTAATGTTAAAGCGTCGCGTATAAGCGGCTTTTCGATATCACTGGCGGCCGCCTCTTTTTCAAGCATTTTTCTTATAAAAATTCCTTTAAGGGTTGGCTCTTTTGAAAGGGACACATAGTCCAACTTATATTCAGTGCGGTCCTTTATTTTTATAAAGTAAACCTGCGGTTTTAGTCTTGCGGTGATTTCTTCTAAGGAAATTTCTGTATCTTCGGCTATTTCGCCTACAAGTTCTATTTTATAAAGGTTATCGCGCCAGGTGTCACCATAGTTAGTTTTTAGGGTTTCGGTTATTTTGTCGCAAATCTCGTTTGCGGTTAAATCACCGCTTATATCCACCTTTTCTTCGGCGTGGAGTCGTTTAGAAACGGCGGTAAATTTTAAATCGCAGTAATTTTTGCCGATTTCGCCTATGTACACGCCCTTTTGGTCGAGTTCGTCAAAACCCTGACCCTCGGGGCAACCGCAATAAGCAAAGGCAGTTTTTTCAATTTTTCCAATTTCGGTGCGCTTGTGTACGTGACCTAAAGCGATGTAATCCATACCCGAATTTTTAACAAAGCGGGGGGTTATGGCATTATAGTCGGAACTAAGGTCGCTTTTAAGTTCGCCGTGCTGAACCAAAAGGTTTATAAATCCGTCATCGGTTTTAAGGGTGAAATTTTCTTCTCCCTGTAAGTAGTTGTGCTCAAAAGACCTGCCGTAAACTTTAAGGGATAAATCTTCAAACGTAATACACTCGTCACTAGTGCCTAAAACATAAAGATTTTCGGGAAGATTGCGGTTTAAAAAGGGTGAGTCGGCGCTTAATGGGTCGTGGTTACCTGCGGCAAAAATCACCCTTATCGGAGAAGCATTTGCAATTTTCTCAAAAACGGCGGTTATAAAACGCTCTTCTATATTATTAGAATCAAAAAGGTCGCCTGAAATGGCTATAACGTCGACCTTATTTTCTATACCAAGGTCGATTATTTTTTCAAAGGTTAAAAGGGTTTCAAAACGGCGCGAGTCGGAATTTTCCTTTAAAAAACTTTCCGCCGCACCTATATGTATATCTGCAGTGTGCAGTAACTTTATATTATTCATAAACCTACCTCAAATTTGAAAATTTTGTCGTTTGAATAATTGTAACATTTTATATCCGCCTATTCAAGCACTAATATTTAGTTTTTTCTAAAATACCGCCTTGTTTTTAGGGGTAAAGTGTGCTAAAATTAATTTATTAAATTGTAATTGGCGGCGGATGTTTAATTATGAGCGATTATAGCGATTTTTCGTTGGTTTATGACCGACTGATGAATGATGTTGACTATAAAAAAAGAACCGAGTATCTTTTAAAACTCTTTAAAAAGTACGGCAAAGTGCCTACACTTCTTTTAGACCTCGCCTGCGGTACGGGCGGTTTTTCCAACCAAATGGCGTTAAAGGGTGTAGAAGTTATCGGCGTAGATATGTCGGAAGAAATGCTTGGCATCGCAAGGGAGAATTCTGCCGAGTTGGAGACCGATGTGCTCTTTTTGTGCCAAAAGGCAGAGGAACTTGATTTATACGGCACGGTGGACGGTGCTATTTGCTGTATGGACAGCCTTAATCACATAACCGATATTAAAAAACTTAAAGTGGCGATTGGCAAAGTTTCGCTTTTTCTGGAAAAGGACTGCCTTTTTATATTTGATGTAAACACACTTTACAAGCACGAAAAGGTTTTAGGGGATAATACATTTGTTATAGATGAGGGTGACCTTTACTGTGTCTGGCACAATGAGTATATAAAGGAAAAAAATATTACAGATATAACCCTTGATTTTTTTGTAGAGGAAGAGGACGGTTCTTATACCCGTTACGGCGAAGAGTTTTCCGAACGGGCGTATAGTGAGGAATGTTTGAGGGAAATTTTAACCGCAAGCGGACTCCAAGTAGTAGCGGTTTTAAACGATATGACCGAGGATCCTTTAACTGAAAATGCAGAGCGGGCAATTTATATTACTAAAAAGATGTCAGATAATTTTGAGGTGTAAAAATGGCAAAACTTATAAGATGTATTACTAGCGACGGTGCAATAATGGTTTCGGCTATTGACAGTACCGATATTGTGGCAAAGGCGGAAAGTTTGCATAAAACTTCGGCAGTAGTTACAGCCGCTCTTGGCAGAATGTTAACGGCAGGCGCTATGATGGGCAATATGCTCAAGGGCGAAAAAAACAGTATATCTATTAAAATTGATGGCGGCGGTCCGATAGGCTCGGTCACCGTATCGGCGGACAGTACGGGTAACGTCCGCGGTTATGCTCAGAATCCTGTGGTAGAAATTCCGCTAAAACCCAACGGCAAACTTGATGTTTCTGCCGCGGTAGGAACAGCAGGTAATCTTTTTGTTACCAAAGATTTGGGACTAAAGGAGCCTTACAACGCCTTTATCCCGATAGTATCGGGCGAAATTGCCGAGGATATAACCTCTTATTACGCTACAAGTGAGCAAATCGCAACTGCCTGCGCGTTGGGGGTACTTGTGGACACCGATTTAACGGTTAAAAAATCGGGCGGATATATAATTCAGTTACTTCCCTTTACCGAGGATGCTATAATTGACCGTTTGGAAGAAAATCTGAAAAAAGCGCGCCCTGTTACCGAACTGCTCGATAGCGGTATGGATATTGAGGAAATAGTCCGAGATGTTTTGAACGGTTTCGAAGTTGAGGTCATATATGAAGAACATCCTGAATATAAATGTAAATGCAGCAGGGAAAAAATAAAAGGCATTTTATCGGGGCTTAGCGAAGCGGATTTAACCGAAATGGCGGCTGACGAAAAGGGAACAGAGGTTAAGTGTCATTTCTGCAATGAAAGTTATGTTTTCACCCCCGAAGAAATCGAAAAAATCAAAACCGAAAAATCCCCAAAAACCTAAAAATGTGGTTTGGCGAATTCAAAAACCCAATATGTTGTGCTCTGAAAAAAGATTAAAAAAAGTTTAAAAAATTTTTCAAAAAAGTGTTGACAAAAAGGGTTTGATGTGGTAATATATTGTTCGTCGCCGGTGAGTATACACTCGTTAGCAAGCCAGCGAATAGACCAGACGTGGGAGCATAGCTCAGCTGGGAGAGCATCTGCCTTACAAGCAGAGGGTCACAGGTTCGAGCCCTGTTGTTCCCACCA
>JAZQHI010000146.1:0-7563 GCA_045540535.1 Acutalibacteraceae bacterium
GTTACGTTATGGAGCAACTTTTCAACAAAGCGCTCACGGTTGATAAATCGCAGTATATAAAACTTGCAAAATCGCTTATTCCTTGTACCGAAACATCACTTTCTTATACAGAAATAATAGGTTTGGCTTTTGACATTTTGCTTGAATCTCCTACTTTTGAACAAGCGAGAATTCCGCGAGAGGATATGCTGATGACTGCGCCATCTACACGAGCAGGTTCTGTAGTTTACTATGACCTTGATTTTGCTAAAACTTTAATACACGCCTTTATTTATGATGATATTACTTTTGATGAGTATGTTGAAGAAAACGGTGTTGAAAAATACGATTGGTATAGATTAGGTCCAAAGCCCTCTTCTAACAGTTCTTCAAATAAAAACGATAATAAAACCAGCAGTGTTCAAAAACCCAACACCACAGAATCAAAGGATAATGAATCTGCTGCACAGTCGGATGATTATTCTTCCAAAGGGGAAAATGATTCGTCTGGCATAGAGTCGGATGTTTCTGATACAGAGTCAACCGATTCGAGTTCTACTTCTTCGGATAAAAACACTTCTGATGACGGTTCTTCTAAAAATGAGTCGGGAAGTTCTTCAGGCACTGATTCTTCCAAAACAGAATCAAAGAACCCAGGTTCCAGCAGTTCCGATAAAGATTCTTCGGATGACGGTGATACTACCGGTAATAATAGTGATGATAACGGTTTAAATTCTTCTAAAGATGAAAGTAATACCAATGATTCTTCTGCTGATAAAAACAGTTCGTCAGAAAGCGGCACCGACAAAACAAACAGCGAAAATAATGAAAGTTCAAATATTAGTTCTGGCGGTAATGAAAGCAGTCCCGATAATACAAGTTCACAGATAGATACCACTAATTAATACTTAAAATCAAAAACAGGACCGTGAGGCTAAAAAACCTCACGGTCCTGTTTTCATATAAACTTATTTAAAAGAAAAATATTATCTAAACTAATCCCATACAAATTTCGACAACTAATGCTACTACAACAACCAAGGCGGAAATTATAAAACCGTGAAGCATGGGGCGGATTCCCGACTTTTTCATACTGGCAAATGATGTGTTAAGTCCTATAGCGGCAAGAGCGCAGACCATAAGGAATTTACTTGTTGTTTTTGTTGCTAAAACAATTTTAGCAGGAATAGTAAAGACACTTGCAAAAATTGACATTGCAAGAAAACCTAGAATAAACCAAGGGAATATTTTTTTAATGCTGAAATTTGCCTTTAGTTCGTTGCCGCCTTCGCCGCTTTGCAATGCTTCTTTTCTTTTAAGCCTTAACTGAATAAAAGCAAAGGTTATAACGGTTGGTATAATGGAAAGGGTACGGGTCAGTTTAACCATTGTTGCAAAATCGCCTGCGGCTTCCGAAAAAGCATAACCTGTGGCTACTACGGAAGAAGTGTCATTAACAGCCGTTCCCGCCCATATTCCAAAAGCGGTGTCGCTCATACCGATTGCTCTGCCCATAATGGGAAACAAAACTATCATTGCCATATCAAAAAGAAATGTTGCAGACATAGCATAGGCAACGTCACTGTCTTCAGCGTCAATTGTAGGCGCTATTGCGGCAATGGCAGAACCGCCGCAAATACCTGTTCCTGCTGAAATAAGATTGGAAAGTTTCCAATTTAATCCTAACGCTTTGCCAATAAAATATCCTCCGCCAAAGCAGGTCGCAAGGGTAAAAATCATAACTGTGAGTGACATTTTGCCAACCTGCAAAATTGTGGTAACATTTAAAGAAAGTCCTAAAAGAATTATTGCAAATTTAAGTATTTTTTTAGATGTAAATTTTAATCCAGAAGCGAAAATTTTGCAGTCGCCTAAAAAATAATTTATAATCATTCCAATAAACATTGCAATAACCGCTCCGCCTATTAAATGAATAGGTAACAGATTTTCTATCCAACACGCAACAAAAGCAATGGCGACGGATAGCAGTATACCGGGAAGTAGTTTTATTATTTTCATAACATAACCTCTGATTAACTATATTTTATAATATAATGGTTATAGTTAGTAGAAACATCGCTGTTTCGACAAACTACAATCATTATAACTAAAAACAGCGCATTCTTAAGACAAGAAATAAACCCTCGGCAACCCCGAGGGCTCATAGTTTTTTTAGTAAGCCTTGCCCCAATAAAGCATTGCTTTTGCCTTTTTACCGCAACAAACGCAGGTATCGGCAATTTCTTCCTGCTCAAAAGGAATACAGCGAGAGGTAACTCCTGCAACTTCTTTAAGTTTGTCCTCACATGCTCTGTCACCGCACCACATAGCGCGTATAAAACCGGGCTTATTATCGGCAATATCTTTCATTTCTTCAAGATTGTGCGCATCGTAGGTCATAACATTTCTGCGCTCTAGTGCCTTAGTGTAAAGACCGTTATGAACGGCTTGTAAGAGTTCGGGAATTTTTGCGGCCAGTTCATCTAAAGCAACAACAGTCTTTTCACCGTTATCTCTGCGAACTACTACGCAAGAATTATTTTCAATATCCTTGGGACCCAGTTCAATACGAAGCGGAACACCCTTCATCTCGTACTCACTGAATTTCCAACCTGGTGATTGGTCGCGGTCATCAAGATGTATACGGCATACGCCTTTAAGGCTTTCGTAAACCTCGTTTGCTTTTTGGAGCACACCCTCTTTATGAGTGGCAATCGGAACAATTACCGCCTGAATAGGTGCTACAACAGGGGGGAGCACTAAACCGCTTTCGTCACCATGGGTCATAATAAGCGCGCCAATAAGACGGGTTGTAGTTCCCCATGAAGTCTGGAACGGGTGAACGGTGTTATTATTCTTATCGGTGTATTCAATATCAAATGCTTTTGCAAAACCGTCCCCAAAATAGTGGGAAGTACCGCTTTGTAAAGCCTTACCGTCATGCATAAGGGCTTCGATAGTATATGTGGCTTCAGCGCCTGCAAAACGCTCTTTCTCGGTCTTTTGACCCTTAACAACAGGGATTGCAAGTACATTTTCGCAGAACTCAGCGTAAATGTTTAGCATTCTGGTTGTTTCTTCCTTAGCCTCTTCAGCAGTAGCGTGCAGGGTATGACCCTCTTGCCATAAAAATTCTCTTGAACGCAGGAACGGACGTGTGGTTTTTTCCCAACGTACAACGTTACACCACTGATTGTAAAGTTTCGGTAAATCGCGGTAAGAATGTACTATATTCTTAAAATGGTCGCAGAAAAGGGTTTCGGATGTGGGGCGTACACACATTCTTTCTTCCAACTTTTCTTCGCCGCCGTGTGTTACCCAAGCAACTTCGGGAGCGAAACCTTCAACATGGTCTTTCTCTTTCTGAAGAAGACTTTCGGGTATAAAAAGCGGCATATATACATTTTCGTGGCCTGTCGCTTTAAAACGGCTATCCATTTGATGTTGTATATTTTCCCAAATCGCATAACCGTAAGGGCGGATAATCATACATCCCTTAACCGATGCATAATCTATTAATTCTGCTTTAATACATACGTCAGTATACCATTTAGCAAAATCCTCGTCCATAGAGGTTATTGATTTTACAAGTTTTTCCTTTGCCATAATTTCGAGCGTAAAAACGCTCAAGTCCCACCTTTCAAAAACATTATGATAGACATATTTAGTTTATTATACGGTAATTTGCTAAAATTTGCAACATTTTTTATATTATAAATGTTATAAAAATATAAACTTATATAAAATTTTAAAAAACCTATTGACAAATGGCAAAATAAAACATATTATTTTTTTAGGCTTATTATTAAGCATATAAATTTCAGGAGGATATTTTTATGGTATTTGAAAAGATAAAAGAGATTTTGGCAGAACAACTTGATGCCGATATGGATGAAATGACAATGGACACTAACATTGCTAAGGATTTAGGAGCCGACAGTCTTGATGTTGTTGAACTTCTAATGTCTATTGAGGATGAATTCGAAGTAGAAATTCCCGATGAGGAAATTGAAAATATAAGAACTATAGGCGAACTTACCGAATATATTCAAAATAATATGTAATATAGCGAAATCCCCGAAGTGCTGAACTTCGGGGATTTTTTTACGCAGTCGGCAAATCGGTTTCAAACCAAAAGCAAACGCCGTCTTCGGTATTATACACGCCGCAGTTATTTCCATGCATTTTCATAACCGCCGCAACTATTGAAAGACCTAATCCAAAGCGGCTGCTTTCGCGTTTGTGGGATTTTTCACCTCTGAAAAAACTTGCCCAGATTTGCGGCATTAAATCATCATCGATTTTTTCGCCTGTATTAAATACCGAAATTTTAAGTTTTTGGTTTGTTTCGGTTGAATTAACCGTAACCTTTCCGCCCTCGCTTACGTGAGCAGCGGCATTTTCGAGTAGCGATTTTAAAACCTGTTCTATTTGCATAGCATCTGCAAAGCATAATGTATCAGGCGGTATTTCGCAGAGGACCTCTACGGTTTTATCTTTGAAAATTCTTGCCAGCATATCGGATGTAAGAGCAGAAATATTAAAAACTTCTTTGTTAAGGGGGATTTGCCCCGATTCATAGCGAGAAAGTTCTAAAATATTGAGAACCAACTTATTCATACGTCGGCTTTCATCAATTATTGTGTTGCAGTATTCTTCTCGGGATTTAGGGTTTACATCAAGTTTTAACCCCTCGGCATAGCCGCTTATAATCGAAATAGGGGTTTTAAGTTCATGTGAAACGTTGGCTACAAATCCACGTCGCATAACATCAAGTTGACGTTCAAGTTCAATTTCGTTTTTAAGTTTTTTATTGGTGGATTGCAAATTTTTTAGCGCTGACGAAAGCGAAGCCGAAAGATTATTAACAGATGTTGCAAGTTGGGCAATTTCGTCAGTACCTTTAACGGTTAGTTTGCGTTCAAAATTAAGTTCTGCCATATCTTTTGTAATTTTATTCATATTGGCAATCGGTCTGGAAAATTTACGCGCAAAAATCAGCACCCAAATTATTGAAAGTGCAAAACAAATGAGTGATATTATCATAATGAATTCATTTGCTATTGCGGCAGAATTTGCAATAAGTTGTTTTTGAACCCTTATTTCAGCAAACAAATTATCAGAAAGTTGCTTTCGGCAAAGAAGAAATTCATTTTTATCAAAACGGCGGATAACCGTTTCAAAAACTATACCGTCTGAAAGTTGTTCACTTGAAAGTACGGTCATTTCTTCGTGGGACATAGAAAAACGGTCATTATTCTGGTTAAAAAAGTCCATCATTTGTCCGCCGTGGGTTGTGTATTCAATAGCACCGAAACTATTGTAAATTTCGACATCAAAATTATATTTTTCGTTTATTTCGGTCAGGGTATTTATAACTTCAGCCGAATTTGAAAAATTAATTTCACTTACCCTTAGTATTTGTTCTTTAAGCGAAATTTTTTCTTTGCTTATAAAGAAGTTGACCAGAAAAGCGACATTGGAAACGCTCAGAACTATTACGAAAACCAAAAAAATTACGGCAATTCTGATGAAAATATTAAACCAGAGTTTGTTTTTTAGTTCGCTAATTTTCAAATTTATACCCCATTCCGTATATCGTTTTAAGGTGGTATACACCGAAATTACCGAGTTTTGTGCGAAGACGTGCAATATGCGAGTCAACCGTTCTTGTGTCGCCGATATAATCGTATCCCCAAATTGCGTTGAGCAATTGGTCGCGGGTAAGCACCCGTCCCGAATTTTCGCTAAGGTAGGATAGCAGTTCAAATTCTTTAAGGGTCAGTTCCAAAGGCTTGCCGTCAATAAAAGCCGTAAAGGCTTCGGTGTTGATATAAAGACCTTTGCTATTAGTATCATTTGCGGTAACATTACCGCTGTTTCTTTTTATAAGCGCCTCTACCCGTTTTACAAGAACTGCAGGGGAGAAGGGTTTTGTTACATATTCGTCAATGCCGGCTTCAAATCCTGTAAGCAGGTCGAATTCCTCGGCTCTGGCAGAAAGCATTATTATTGGAATATCGGATTCTTTCCGTATTTCTCGGGTTAGTGCCCAACCGTCAATTTCGGGCATCATTATATCAATTATCGCGAGGGCCAATTCCGGCTTTTCGACTTTAAAAAGTTCAAGTGCCTGTTTGCCGTCAAAAGCGGAAACTGTTTTAAAACCTTTAGCAGTAAGAAAATCTGAAACAAGGTTTACAATGCGCTCTTCATCATCAGCGATAAGGATTTTTTTATCTGTCATAACTATACCCCTTTCAAGTGGATGCACTGAACCCTTTTGTGCATCAAGGTCAGTATATATTTTATATTTTATAATAATATTAAAAAATTGTAAATAGAGAAAATATTCTTTAGAAATTTACTGATAAAAATATTAAAAAACTGGAATTTTGGTGTTTACAATTGGGTGTATTTTGTGGTAAAATGTTAAAATAGTAATAATATTTAAAATAGGAGTAGTGTATGTCCTTTCCGTTAGATAGAATCAGAAATTTTTGTATTGTAGCCCATATTGACCACGGTAAATCCACCCTTGCCGACCGTCTTTTAGAACTCACCCAATCGGTTGCAGAAAGGGATATGGAAGAACAGATACTTGACAGTATGGATTTAGAGCGTGAGCGCGGTATTACTATTAAAGCGCATGCCGTAACCCTTTATTATAAGGCTAAGGACGGCAACGAGTATGAACTTAATTTAATAGACACGCCCGGTCACGTTGACTTTAATTATGAAGTTTCACGTTCTTTGGCGGCATGCGAGGGGGCTGTGCTTATTGTTGACGCTTCTCAAGGTATTGAGGCGCAAACCCTTGCTAATACCTATCTTGCTGTAGACCACGGACTTGAAATACTTCCTGTTATTAATAAAATTGACCTGCCCTCTGCCGAGCCCGAACGCGTAAAGGGTGAAATTGAGGATATTATAGGTATTCCTGCTGATAATGCACCGTTGGTATCGGCTAAAACGGGAATAAACGTTGAAGAGGTACTTGAACGGATAGTTACCGATATTCCGGCGCCCGTTGGCGATATTAATGCTCCGCTTTCCGCGCTTATATTTGACTCTTACTATGACCCTTACAAAGGCGTTGTGGTTTATTTCAGAGTTATGGCAGGAAAAATAAAGAGCGGCGACCGTATTAAAATGATGGCTACGGGAGCAGAATTTGATATTGTGGAAATCGGCAGAAAAAGAGCAACTTCGCTTGAGGCTTGCGATGTTTTGGAGGTTGGCGAGGTTGGTTACCTTTCGGCTTCGATTAAAACCGTAAGTGAGGCGCGCGTGGGTGATACCATTACTTTGGCGGACAGTCCTGCCCCCAACGCGCTTGAGGGTTACAGAAAGGTAAATCCTGTGGTTTTCTGCGGTATTTACCCTGCAGACGGCGCAAAATATCCCGACCTTAGAGATGCGCTTGATAAACTTCAACTTAATGATGCTTCGCTTCTTTTTGAGCCTGAAAGTTCTAATGCGTTGGGCTTTGGTTTCCGTTGCGGATTCTTAGGTCTTCTTCACATGGAAATTATTCAGGAAAGATTGGAACGCGAGTATAATCTTGACCTTGTTACAACAGCA
>JAZQHI010000147.1:0-19823 GCA_045540535.1 Acutalibacteraceae bacterium
CCATTTGAAAATATGATAGCCGACTATGTAAAGGAAACCGAAAATCACGTGATTTATAGGGTAACACCAGTATTTTCAGATAACAATCTTCTGGCAAGCGGTGTAAAACTGGAAGCAAAATCGGTTGAAGACCAAGGTGACGGCATTTGCTTTAATGTTTATGTATATAACGTTCAACCCGATATTGTAATAGATTATTCTAACGGAAACAGTTACTTTAAAGCCGAAGAAAAGAATGAAAATTCTTCACCTGCTGAAAGCGAAAAAGAGTATGTTCTGAATACAAACTCTAAAAAGTTTCATAAACCCGATTGCAGTTCGGTTTATGATATTAAGGCGGATAATAAGGCGATAAGCCAGAAAAACCGCCAAGAACTTATAAATAATGGGTATTCACCTTGTAAGAATTGTAACCCATAAAATAAAGGAGAATTAATTATGATTTATGAACTTAAAGATTGCCGTACAGGCGAAAAACCGATTTATGATACTACGGTTGAGATTACCGAAAAGGATGGTGTTGTAAAATTTAGATTTGTAGCGCACCACACCGAGTATTATTCTTCGGGCGCTAAGTATAACGATATACACTCAGCAGGGGATGCTTGTGAAATTTTAATCGGTTCTGACCCTGAGCGTAAGGTTTACTATGAAATTGAAATCAGCACCGAAAATCAGTTAATGATTGCAAAAATGACTAATTGCGGAGTGGATGAACAGAATTTCCCCGTTCTTGATATTGATTTTGTTGATGATTGCTTTGTTAAAAGTAATGTGGAAAGAACCGATTTTGGTTATATAGCAGAACTTGAATTTGAACTTAAAAATATTATGAGCGGCGAAGGTGAAATTTACTTTAATGCCTACCGCCTTGAAACCGACGGCGGCGAACTTGATAAGCATCTATTTGCTCTTTTCCCGACAATGTTCCCCAAATTCCACGTGCCCTCATATTTCAGATTCTTAAAAGATTTCACATAAAGTGAGGAATTTTGCATTTAAAGTTTAAAACAGGTCAAAGAAGTACAGAAAATCTGTAAATATAATACTACTCCTTTTAAAGAATATATTGTAAAATATCTTTAAAAGGAGTTGTTTTTTTATGTCAGAGTTTGCTATTGTTTACGGTCATAATATAAACAGTATCGGGAAAAAGGCTATAGAAAATTTAAGCGAATTTTTACTCGACTATACGGGTGAATATCCAATATGCAAGGAATATTCAGAAAAAGAAGAACTTAATTGCAGATGCATTTATATAGGAACTAAGCAAAACAATCCTTATATAATGGAAAATTCGGGCGTAGTTTTAAACTACGACGAAGAATACTACATAGAAGTAAAAGATGATACGGTTATAATTGAGGGTGCGGACGATAACGGTGTTTTGTACGGATGCATTGATTTTTATAATAAGTATCTTTTAAAAATGGAATTTCCTCATAATGAAAATTTGGTTTACCCGTATAAACTGCATAATCCTTTCAGTGATTTTGCGTACAGGTCTAAACCAAGCGTTAAAAACCGCGGTATCTGGACTTGGGGACATGTTATTTATAACTATAAAGGTTTTATCGATAATATGGTAAAACTTAAAATGAATATAATTATTATCTGGAATGATGCCGTTCCGTTTAATGCCAAAGAGATTATAGATTATGCCCATTCCTGCGGTATTAAGGTGGTTTTCGGCTATTCTTGGTGTTGGGATACCGATTGTAATAAATTTGACCTTACTACAATACTTAGCAAATCACCCGAAATTTTAGAGAAGTATGAAAATGAATATGCAAATCTTGATTTAGACGGTATTTATTTTCAGTCCTTTACAGAACTAAAAAGCGAAACTATCGGCGGTGTGCTGATTGCAGATGCGGTAACCCAGTTCGTTAATAATACCGCGGGGCTTTTCTTAGAAAAATATCCTAATCTTGAACTTCAATTCGGGTTGCACGCAACCTCGGTTAAAGAAAAACTCAGAATTATTAAAAAGGTTAATCCTCAAATTAAAATTGTCTGGGAAGATCTGGGCGCTTTCCCGTTTTCTTATCTGCCAAGCGATACAAAGAATTTTGAAAGCACCAAAGAACTCGTTTCGCAAATTGCAAATCTAAGGGGAGTTTCCGACTCATTCGGGGTTGTTACCAAAGGTTTTACTAAACTTGATTGGGGAACTTTTAGTCATATAGACGGCAGTGTTAATTCAGGGGTCAGTTTAAAATCTACCAAAGAACGCCTTATAAACAGAAAAAGCAAAACTTGGAAATATTTGCAGGCTTATTGGCTTACAAATGCCGATAAGGCTTACGAAACGGTTAAAACTTTAGCCGAACTTAAAAACGGCAATCTTGATATTACGGCTTTGGTTGAAGACGGAATGTTTGAAGAAAATATAATGTTTATAGTAGCGCTTTATGCAGAAATGTTATGGGATACTAAAAGTGATATAAAGGATTTAATTAATAACGTTGCTTTGCGCGGTTATGTGGATTTTGCGTAATTAATCTTTTGCAATAAAAAACATAACTAACTTCAAAATGAAGTTAGTTATGTTTTTTTCTGTACTCATACGGTGAAACACCTATATATTTTTTAAAAATTCGTGAAAAGTAGAGTTGGTCATCATAACCTACAGAGTTGGCTATCTCAAAAATAGAAGCGTTTGTTTCATTAAGCAGTTCTGTGGCGCGGCTCAAACGTTTCTTTAAAAGATACTGTTTTGGTGGCAGTCCTACCTGTTCTGTGAAAACACGCGAAAAATAAGAGGGATTTAATGAAACACGTTTTGCAATCTGCTCTACAGTAATCGGTGAAGAATAGTTGTAATCGATTATTCGAAGTGCTGTTTTAATTGAGTTTATATTATCTTTTCTGATATTAGCGTTTTGAACTAAAATTGAAAAAAATTCATATATAAGACCTGTTGCTGAAAATTTTGCAGAAAGCGATAGGTCTTTTGATATAGTGTATATTTTATCCATAATGCTGTAAAGTTCGTTATATAAAGAAATATGGATTATAGGGTTATCAGGCGTAATTTCTAACTTTTTTACAAATTTATCAACCGTTTCGCCGTAAAGCCCCAACCAACTAATACTCCAATCCTCTAAGGCTTTGTAGTGTATGCGCTCATTGGGAAGCATAATC
Source organism: Acutalibacteraceae bacterium (assembly GCA_045540535.1). Taxonomy (GTDB): domain Bacteria; phylum Bacillota; class Clostridia; order Oscillospirales; family Acutalibacteraceae; genus UBA737. The sequence goes on from JAZQHI010000147.1 coordinate 3,148, forward strand.
AGTAAATCGTGTTCCCCGAAAGTAATTTCTTTATCTCTATATAAAACAGCATTTCCTTTATTAACAAGAACAAATAAATAATGCGTTCTTATTTCGGGGCCGTAGATATGATGTTTGGTATTAATTCTTTTGCCGCAATAATACATTCCAACATCGCCGCTAAAATGCAGTTCTGTAAGTCTTTCATACATTGTTGTATCTTTCATTGTATCACCATATACATATTAACACAAAAAGTAAAAAAAGTCCATAATATTAACAAAAAAGTTTATTTATAAAGCAATACTTTAATGTTATACTGTAAAAAAAGAACGCAAGGAGATGGGCTTATGTATATAAAAAAGACGGAAAAAGGGTTTAATCTGTTTTGCAGTGATGTTGATTTTGAATTTTACGCTCAAACCCTTCCTTATGAGGATAACGGTCTGTATTCTTTAGAAATTTCGGGTGAAATACCCGTTCCCCACATAGAAAAGGGTGACCGCATTTTATTGCCTATTGACGAAGGAGTTGCCTTAAAGGCTGAGGAAACTTATGATGGCGGAGATTTTGATATGGATAATATCAAGGCTTATTTTCACAGCCGCTCTGGTACTATGTGTATGATAATCGTTGAAAGGCAAAATAAGTTTTTACTCATAGTCCTTAAAAGCGGTGCGGATGCGTATTATACCGCTATAAAAGAAAACGGAATTTATAAATTAGGAATTAACAGTAATATTAAGGATACTGTTATTTACGGCGTTTTTGATAGCCTTAATGATGCTTGTAAATGCTATAGAAACACCAGAGGAAAAGTGCGTACACTAAGCGAAAAATTAGAAAAAAATCCCCAAATAGAAAAACTCATAGGCGGCGGTTTTTTCTGGGTTTTCAGTAATAGTTATGATGAAGTTATGTATGCTACCTCTGATACAGATATATCTCCTTTAGTAAGTGACAAAATGCTCGATGTAGCCGAAGAACTTTATAAAAACGGTGTGGATAAGGCTTTATTTGGAATATTTTTTGAGGGCGATTCATACCTTACCGAGCAGTTATATAAAAAGTACGGATATATTTGCACACAGTACGATAACTATAGTGATGTGTGGAATCCTGAATTGCTTAAAAAAGTAACCCAAAACCGTGCTAAAAATTGCGATTATACCAAAAGACGAATGAAAGATTATCCAAAAGGTATCAGGATTTTAAAGGATAAAAGTATGGCACAGGCTTGGGGTGTAAAAGGCTATGACGGGGAATTTTACAGACAAAATGCTCTTTGCCCGATAGTCGCTGTGGATAGAATAAAAGAGGAAATACCCGAGATACTTGCTAAATATCCGTATTATAAAAGTCGGTTTATTGATGTTTACGGTGGAAATTTGGCAGATTGCTATAGCGAAGAACATCCTGTAACACGTGAGGAATGTTTAGGCGTTAAGAATGAGGCTTTTAAGGCTTTAGAGGAAATGGGACTTATTCCTGCAACCGAGGACGGTTTTGACGGGATTATTAATCATCTTGTTTATACAGAAGGGTTACATAGTCCGGATTGTTTCCGCTTTGATGATTGCGGTAGAAATCAGACACATATTCATAATGCTGAGCAGAGCCAATATCTTTCACAGTATATGATGAATCCCGAATGCAGAGTGCCTTTGTGGGAATTGGTTTATCACGATTGCCTGATAACGCTTCCATATTGGGGTGATTCTTTAGCGGCAACCCCCGATTTTACCCTGAAAAAAATTCAGTTTGCCTGTCTTTACGGTTGCGCACCGCTATTTTCTTTTACAGTAGGTAATTTTGCGGTTTTAAAGGAAACTATTTTAGAGGCTTATAAAAAGGTGACAGAAATACATAAAAAAATTGCTACCTTGCCAATGACCAATTTTGAAATTATTACCGAGGATTACGGTCTGCAAAGAAGCGTATTTGGTGACAAATATGAGGTTATAGTGAATTTTACGGATAAAAATTATGTTTATAACGGTGAAAGTGTTGCGCCTACCGATATTCTGTTTAGAAAGGTAAATAAATGAATTTAATTATTATTTTTTGTTTATGTATTATTGCTACAGCCAAGGTCACAGTTCAGGGATTTTTCTCAAAAAAACATATTAAAACGGTAGCGGACGCTATATTTTTTAACGGTTTAATTTTCCTTTTTTCGTCCCTTATATTTTTAAAGTATGCTTTTCCTATTAATGCTCCTGTTTTTCTTTTTGGTGCAGTATTTGGATTTTTAACCGTTTTGTTTCAACTTAGTTATATTAAGGCTATGTCCTGCGGGAATGTTTCTATTACTGTTATGCTTGTTAATTTCAGTATGATAATACCTATAACGGTTTCTGTGCTTTTTTACGATGAAAAGGTAACTGTTTTAAGGTTTTTGGGGATACTTTTAACGGCATTAGCCTTTATATTAAGTACTGGTGCCAAAAAAGAAGATTTATGTTCTGAAAAATGGCTGTTATTAAGTTTGACGGCTAGTTTTCTGAACGGTGCTTTATTAGTTTGTCAAAAGATATTCGGAAAGAGCGCTTGGGCTACAGAAAATGTTTCTTTTGTGGCTTACGGTTATCTTACGGCTACGGTTATATCGGTTTTATTTAGTGTATTTATACATAAAAAAGGTGCTGGAATAACATTTAAAATTAAGCCTACGGTTTTTATATATGCTTTAAGTTTAGGATTGATTTTGGGATTATTTCAGGTGATTAATACTAAGGCAATAGCAAATATTGAAAGTGCATTACTGTTTCCGACATATAATGGCGGCTCACTAATATTTTCAAGTATTTCGGGTGTTTTGATTTTGCATGATAGGTTAAACAAAAAACAGTTATTTAGCATTATTGTGGGCACAGTAGCAATAATTATGATGAATATTTAGGAGGAAAACAAATATGGACAGATGCGGTTTTATGATATACCATTTAAACGTGGGAAGAATAGGACCTTGTGAAATGAAGCGTATTATTGATAAGGGTTACTGTAACGGTTACACAATAGGACTTCACGAAATGGGTCAGGTGGTTTTTCAGTGTACTATGGCAAAAGAAAACGGCGATATCGTATGGCTTAATCAGCCGAATTTTGATAGTAAAAAAGAGTCCCTTTCCGAATTTATGGAAAGAGATGCAAAGGCTATAAAAATTTTAAAAGAAAGGGACCTTTGGGACACTGTGGCAGGTTTTCATTGGGACGAACCACTGTTAAGGGGTATGAATAACGATGATTTTTTAGCAATGACAAAGGCTCTTTATGAAGAATACGGCAAGCGCATTTATCCTGTTTTTTCTACATACGAAGTAACAGGACACAAGGGTAATGTAACAGACCCTGATGCTAATACTCAGTTTGAAAAATATGCCAGCAAATATATAACCGATATCGCGTTTGACAGTTACGATTATGATGTGCGCCCTGAGTATCAGGACAAATTCAGTGAGCCGTTTGCAAAACTTCAAGAAAAAATGCCCGAAATAGATAGCGGCGAAGCATACTATCGCACATATTTACAAAAACTCAAAAGTTTAATGATAGGGGAGCCGAATATTTGGTTTTATCCTAATGCCAGACAGAATATGACGTGGGGCGGATATAGAAGTGATGAGGATTACTGTATAGCGCATCTTGAATTTTTCTTAAAACTTTTAAAGGAAGAAAAACACCCCGGTGGCATACACCTTTATAACTGGAAAACTTGGAATTATAATAACATTTCACTTGATATACTTTTTGACCGTGAAAATCCTGACCGTTGGGTACGTTATGAAGAAGCAATTCAGCGTGCCTGCAAAGAGGTAAATCAAATGAAACTAAACCCTGCAAAAATGTTATAAATTAAAAAAAGGTTGCTTTTGTATCAAAAAAAGATGCTAAAGCAACCTTTTTGCAGTATAATTTAAAAAATAGCATATAAAAAGTCGCGTAAATTAAATTGTTAACCAAAAATTCACATATTTGAGTTACAAATGCAATAAAATAATTTTAATATAAGGTAAACAAGCAAAAAGGAGCGTTTTATATGGACGATTTTGAAATAAAAAAAGACGGTGAACTTTCTAAGACCGATAATGCCGAAAATTCCGAGAGCGGTTATACCGTAACACCTGACGGCAGTTTTTACACTAAGCGTAAAGAAGATATAATTCAGGATGAAGTGACACCACCCAATAGAACCCCTGTTAACGATTTTAATAATACTCAAAACACAGCACCGCAACAAAACAGCAACGCATACAGTTACAACTCTTACAATTATACTCCGCCTAAAAAGGTTAAAACTCCAAAGGCTAAAAAGCAGTATTCTGCAGGGATAGTTATTGTGGCTTCTGTTTTAGCGGCATTAATTGGTGCTATAAGTGCTGTGTCGGTAGTGTTTACTGCATTTTCATTTGACAGAAATGTTACTGAAAAAAGTGAAACTTACGAGGGCACAGGCGGTAATAACGTAAGTATTAACATAGATAAAACCGTAGAATCGGTTGTAGAAGCAGTTGCTGAAAAGGTGACACCCAGCGTAGTTGGTATCAGAACAACAGTTTCTGTTATGAACTTTTTCGGCGGCGTTAGTGAGGCTTCGGGCGAGGGTAGCGGCGTTATTTATACGTCGGACGGTTATATAATTACTAACTACCATGTTATAAGCAATGCTATAGGTAGCCAGTCAAACGCTAAGATAGAAGTTTTCCTTGATTCATCAAGCGCGGAGGCACTTTCTGCTACGGTAGTGGGTTACAATATTTCTTCTGACTTAGCGGTTATTAAAATTGACGCCAAAGGTCTTACGGCGGTTGAAATTTCCGATTCTGATAACCTTAATGTTGGACAGTATGTTATAACTGTAGGTAATCCTGGCGGACTTGAGTTTATGGACAGTGTAACCTACGGTGTTATAAGCGGTCTTAACCGTGTGGTTTCTTCTGATTTAGGGGTAGAACTTATTCAGACCGACGCCGCAATAAACCCCGGTAACTCGGGCGGTGCTCTTGTTAACACAAAGGGCGAGTTAGTAGGAATTAACAGTTCTAAAATAGTATCAGAACAGTTTGAGGGTATGGGTTTTGCAATTCCTTCAAATACAGTTGTGGAAATTTGCGATAGAATTATTGAAAATGAGAATTCGCCTGAACCTTATATTGGAATTTCTATAAGCGAGCGATACAGCGCTAAGGTTCTTAAAGGTTTAGGTTTCCCTGTAGGAGCAGTAGTGCTGAGTGTAGCCGATGGTAGCCCTGCAGATGCTGCAGGTATAGAAAAGGGTGACATTATTACCGAATACGGCGGCAATGAAATTACGGAATACAATGTTTTAGAGCAACTTATGGAAAACAGCGAGCCTAATCAATCGGTAAATGTAAAGATATATCGCCAAGGCAGATATTACACCACAACAATAAAAATCGGTGCTAATAATCAGGTAGACTGATTAGTTTAAAATTTATTTCGGTTTTTAAAAACCGCGAGATACTCTTATATTGACGTTTATATGAATTTGTGCTAAAATCTTAAAAAAATATTCTGCCACCGGGTAGAGAATGTAAAAAAACATTCGTTAACACATCGTTAGGTCTTAGAAGATGTGTACGGATGTTTTTTGTTTTAGGGGGGATTAAAATTGAAAATACTTAATAGAAACTATTTTTCAAAAGCGGAAATCACACTTTGGGTATTTTCGGTAGCGATAATAACAGGCGTTTTTTTGTGGTTCGACCGCAATAATTATATAACTCTTATCGCTTCGCTAATTGGGGTTACTTCATTAATATATAACGCTAAAGGTAATCCGTTCGGGTTAGTGTTAATGATTGTTTTCAGTATACTGTACGGTATAATTTCATTTTCGTTTGCTTATTACGGTGAAATGGTAACATATATAGGTATGACTATGCCGATGTCGGCTATAGCGTTGGTATCGTGGCTTAAAAACCCGTATAAAGAGGACAGGTCCGAAGTGGCGGTAAATAAAATCTCATTAAAAGAAATTATATTTATGCTTCTTTTAGCAGTGCCCGTAACAGTGGTGTTTTATTTTATACTAAAAGTTTTTAATACGGCGAATTTAAGTTTAAGCACCGTTTCGGTAACAACAAGTTTTATTGCGGTGTATCTTACTTTCCGCCGAAGTCCTTACTATGCTATAGGATATGCTTTAAATGATATTGTTTTAATAGTACTTTGGATTTTGGCGTCTGTAGAAAATATTGCTTATATATCGGTAACGGTTTGTTTTGTGATTTTTTTGGTTAACGATTTATACGGTTTTTTATGTTGGCGCAAAATGGAAAAGCGGCAGTTGAATGGCTGAAAAATGGTTTTTCATCAGAATATATAATTGAAAACAGGTAATATCTGTGTTATAATGATTGTAGTTTGCGAAACGCTGAAAAGCGCTTCGAAAAGCCACTTTTAAAGTGGCGTTAGCAAAATTAATTTTAAAAATTAATTTTGCACAACACTCATTTTAATGAGTTATAGACAAATTTCCTTTGAAATTTGTATCAAAATCAAAGATTTTATGTCGAAACATCACTGTTTCGACTAACTATAACCATTATACTGCAAAGGTTAATATTGGAATGTTTTTACAAATTTAAGAGGTTGTTTTAATGAAAGCGGATGCAATAATTTTTGATAAGGACGGCACGCTACTCGATTTTGATGCATATTGGGTAGAGGTTACCATAAAGGCGGTTAAAAGCGTACTTAAAGAAATCGGAATGGATAATACGCCTTTAAATGAAATTCTTTTGAGTTTTGGTATTAAGGGTTCTGTTACTGATATTGACGGTATTGTATGCAAAGGCACCTACGAACAAATGGGTAACGCGATGTACGCGGTTCTTAAAAATTACGGATTTGAGGGCTCTTCTGAAAAAATAATAGAACTTGTGGTAGAGGCTTGCAACAAAAACGCTGATGCGGGCATAATTAAACCTACAACCCCAAAACTTAAAGAGGTTTTAACCGAACTTAAAACTAAAGGCAAAAAATTGGTTGTAGTAACTACGGATAATGTTCAAATCACACATAAATGCTTAGAAACACTTGGAATAGAAGATTTATTTGATAAGATTTATACTGATGACGGTAAAACTCCTAAAAAACCCGACCCTTATTGTATACTGGATTATTGCAGTATTTCAGGCTTTGAAAAACAAAAGGTTGTTATGGTTGGGGATACCATGACCGATATAAACTTTGCTAAAAATGCAGGGATTTCGGTTATATCACTCGCTCACACCGAAGAAACTAAAAAAAGGCTTTCGCCTTATGCCGATGAGGTTATATTAGATTTTGCAAATCTTATAGATATTATTGAATAGTTAAGCAGAGGCGAAAAATCGTCCTGTGAAAATCGTGTTCGGATACTCCTACTCTACTTAAACAAAAAACCCTTGCGTAAAGCAAGGGTTTTGGTTTTTTTTATTTACTTTCAATAACGGTTTTACCGCCCATATATGGTTGAAGTGCTTTAGGAATAGAAATAGTGTATTTTTCACCGTCAAAATTAAGATTGTTTTCAAGAAAAGCAATAAGCATTCTCGGTGGTGCCACAACGGTATTATTAAGTGTGTGTGCGAGGTGTTTTTTACCGTCCTCACCTTTTACCTTAATTCCTAAGCGGCGAGCCTGAGCGTCACCAAGATTTGAGCATGAGCAAACTTCAAAATACTTTTGTTGTTTCGGGCTCCAGGCCTCAACATCGTAGGACTTAACCTTTAAATCTGCAAGGTCGCCTGTGCAACATTCGAGTGTTCTTACAGGGATATCAAGGCTTCTGAAAAGTTCTACCGAGTAACTCCACATTTTATGGAACCAATCCATACTTTCTTCAGGCTTGCAAATAACTATCATTTCCTGTTTTTCAAACTGGTGTATACGGTATATACCGCGTTCTTCAATACCGTGTGCACCCTTTTCTTTACGGAAACAGGGAGAATAACTTGTAAGTGTTAAGGGGAGTTTTTCTTCGGGAGTGATAGTGTCAATAAACTTACCTATCATAGAATGTTCGGATGTGCCGATAAGATAAAGGTCCTCGCCCTCAATCTTATACATCATAGCATCCATTTCTTCAAAACTCATAACGCCTGTTACAACGTTGCTTCTAATCATAAATGGGGGTATGCAGTAGGTGAAACCTTTATCAATCATAAAATCGCGTGCGTAGGAAAGCACTGCCGAGTGAAGACGTGCAATGTCACCCATAAGATAATAGAAACCTTCACCTGCAACTTTACCTGCAGCCTCTTTATCAATACCGTCAAACGCCTGCATAATATCGGTATGGTAGGGGATTTCGAAATCGGGCACGGTTTTTTCGCCAAACTGCTCAACCTCAACATTTTCGCTATCGTCCTTACCAACGGGAACGCTGCTGTCAACGATATTGGGTATTTTCATTTGAATTTCGGTAACTTTTTTGGAAAGTTCGGCTTCCTTTTCTTCTAAAGCCTTGAGTTCTTCGGCTTGCTCGTTAACAAGGCGCTTCATCTCTTCGGCTTCGTCACGCTTGCCTTGGCCCATCAGCATACCGATTTGCTTACTTACTTTATTTCTGTTAGCGCGAAGTTCGTTTGCCTTGGTGTTAGCGGCGCATTTTTCGGTATAAAGCGCTATAACCTCGTCAACGAGAGGGAGTTTACTATCCTTAAACTTTCTTTTAATATTTTCTTTTACTAATTCGGGATTGTCACATATAAATTTAATATCCAGCATTTTTAATTCCTCCTGCGGAATGTTTGAATTCTGGAAATTAGTATACCATAAGCAAAAGGCTTTGTCAAACTTCAAATTAGGCTTTAGAGGAATAGTTTTAGGACAAGACACATATATATTATATATACGCATCAAAAAAAGGAATTCAGCATATATTAATATATGTATAGTGTAAAAAGAAAAAATTAAAATTTTAGAATACAGGATATTTTGTATAAAACAAAATAAAACTGAAAAATATCCACTAATAGTTGTGGGTAGCAAGGCTTTTAAAGGGTTTTAGCGCATTTTAGTATGCGAAATTTGTAGGAGTGCACAATTTTATTGTCAATAAATGGCAAGGAATTACACTTTTTTAAAGGTTACAGGTTTGTAACTTTTTGAAAATGCCGTATTTTTTAGTCAAAAAACACAAAAAATTAAGTTTTTATTCCTTTGACATAGGTGCGTTTTTTGTGTACAATACACAACGGCTTGAAAATAATAGGTCGTACACCAAAGGTTTTAGAGAGAAAATTCTTTAAAATTGTTACGATTTAAAAAAGGAGTTATTGGATGATAGAAAGAATAAAGTATTGTCTGAATGCAATCTTTGCTTGCAGACTAATGCGTGTGGGTTGTATAGCAGTTATGACTGCCGTTACCATCGCAGTAAGTACTTTACTTGGCAGTTCAATTCATACTGTAAATATTTTCGACGGTGAAAATACGTATACCATACGCACTTTAAACGCCAGTGTAAATTCTGTACTAAAAGGCGTGGATTTAAAATCCGAATGCTATAATATTGAAGCAACAACCGTTGCTGGCAAAACTACTTCGGTAGAAATTGTATACACTTATCCCGTATATGTTACTCAGGCCGATAAAACTACCGAAATCGTATTTGCAGGTGGCACTGTTGCCGATGCTTTAGAGCAAGTTGGAATAACACCTGACGAGTTTGACTTTGTACAACCCGCAATTGATACCGTAATTACAGAAACTGTTTATATCGATTATACTGATATTGGTTATGTAAGCGGCAGTTATACCGAAGCCATTCCTTTTACAACCGAAACCGTTTATTCGGATACTACACCTAAGGGTGAAGTTAAGACTTTAAGCAACGGTAGTGAGGGCGTAAAGCAGGTTAACTACACCGAAAAGTTTGTAAACGGTGTAGCGGTTGAAAAAACGGTTGACAGCACAGAGGTTATTACTCCTGCAGTTAATGCTAAGAAATTAGTAGGTACAAAGGAGCAAAAAGCCGCAGTTAAAACCAGCGCTGATGTAAAATCTGTATCGGTTTTAAAACCTAGCAGTGCAATTGAACTTGATGCAAACGGAAACCCTGTAAATTACAAGTCTAAAATGACAGTAAGAGCAACTGCTTACACATATACAGGTAACAATTGTGCTACGGGTGTAGCGCCGAAACCGGGTTATATAGCAGTTAATCCTAAGGTTATTCCTTACGGAACCAAACTTTATATTAAATCACCTGATGGCAGTGTGGTTTACGGTTATGCCGTAGCCGCAGATACAGGCGGATTTATCAGAAAATACCCTACGGGTGTGGATCTTTTTATGAGCAGTAAAAGTGCTTGCGTATCTTTTGGAGTGCGCAATATGGAGATCTATATTTTAGAGTAAAGTTATAACAAAAATCCCAAGGTTTAAAACCTTGGGATTTTTTTATTTGCCAATATTAAATTTAAATTTTGATTTCTTTTTACCGCTGTCACCGTAGTAGTAATAATTCTTTTTGGCACTAAGGTCGCGGTGTTTGGGGTTGGTTTGGTTAATTACCGCACCAAGTATTTTGCAACCGCTCTTTAAGAGTTGCTCTTTAACCGAAAGTGCTTCTTGAATTCTGGCTTTGCCGGGGGAGATTACTAATATTGCGCCGTCGCAATTAGCGGAAATTACTGCAGCATCAATAACAGGTGCCAAAGGTGGAGCGTCAATAATAACAAAATCGTAAGCAGATTTAAACTGTTCCAAAAGACTGATAAATTTAGGTGAACTTAAAAGTTCAACGGGATTTGGCGGAAAATGGCCGCTGAAAATAATATCAAATTCAGTAAGTTGGGTGTTATAAAGAACCTGCTCAATGGTTGCCTGATCTGAAAGAAGTTCCGACAGACCCATAATATTCTGGGCTTTAAGATTACGTCTTAAAACAACCGATTTACGCATATCAGCATCTATCATAAGGGTTTTTTTGCCGATTTCCGCAAGGCTTTTTGCAAGTTCAGCGGCAACGGTACTTTTACCTTCATTTTCAAGAGCCGAGGTTATAACAATTGTTTTAATATCAGCACCGCAGAAGAGCAGATTTGAACGCAAGGTTTTAAAGGCTTCTACAGTGGCAAAATCGCTTTTAAGAGCGGCAGGGTGAAAGTTAACCCTACCTGCAGAATTAAAGTTGTAAAGTTTAGTTGAACTTAAATTTTCTATATCCATTAAAAATACCTGCCAGTTTTATAATTTATAAATGAACATTATTTCTTTAAGGTTTTACGGTCCGCATAAGGAATTGTGGTAAGAATGCTGATATCAAGTATTTTTTCAACATCTTCTGCCGAGGAAATCTTATTATCTGTCAGCATAATAGCAAATACAACACCTGCCGCCATAACCAGACCTACCAGTATGCCAAATATAGCATCGCGTGTAACATTGGGGGAAGAGGGGGATTTTGCAAGGTTACCGTTTCTGATTACTTTGACACGGTCAAGTCCCATAATTTCGGCTAACTTTTCTTCCGAAATCCGACAGATACTGTCAGCAATCTGCTTAGAGTCTTTAGCGTTTGGAGAGGTTACGGTAATCTCAATTATACGCGTATCCTCGGTAGCAGTAATGTTAAGGTAATTCTTTATTGTGCCTGCACTGTACTTATTGTTAATATCGTCCGCCACCTCAGATAAAACGACCTCGTCCTGCAAAATCTCGGCAAAGTCTTTAGTGAGGTATGTAGAAATATTAAAGTCAGTAGAAGTGACCTGAGTAGATTCTTTATTGATGATATAAAGTTTTGCGGTTGACTGATACATAGGTGTTGCTATGAAAGCCGAATAAACCGTAAACAGAATAAAAAATGCCAGAACGATAGGCACTAGTATTTTCCAAAATCTGAAAGCAGTTGAAATTACACCTTTTACAGTTATACCTTTTTTAGTAGTATTTTGATTGTAAGCCATATTTTTCACCATAAATATAAAATATTTAATAAATCATTCCTATTTATAGTATCATAGTTTATTAGATTATTCAAGAGTTAAATTATGATTTTTTCTTTTTCTCAGCGGAAAAGTATGTTAAAAATATAACTTATTCCCAAACACTTGAAAAAGAAAGAGTTTTGTAGTAAAATTACAATGTACACATATTTATTCAAGGAGTAAATTATGCAAAAAAGAGAAAGAATCTTAAAACCTGTAGGTTTTGGGGGTCAAGGTGCTATTTTGCCGCATTTAAAGGCTTCTGCTGAAGTTGAAACGGTTGTAATGCCCGCGCCCTTGGTAGTTAAAATTCCGTTACAGCAACATATAGGCGCGCCCGCCAAGCCGATTGTAAAAAAGGGCGATAAGGTGTTTGTAGGAACACTTATTGCTGAAGCAAACGGTTATGTGAGTGCCCCTGTTCATTCGAGCGTTTCGGGAACTGTAAAGGAAATTTCAAGTTTAGATGGTAGCGGCGAATGTGTCGTAATTGAGTCTGACGGACTTATGGAAAAAGACCCTAATATTAAGCCGTTTAAGGTTACAAAGCCTGCCGATATTGCCGAAGCGGCGGATAAGTGCGGACTTGTGGGTCTTGGCGGTGCGGGTTTTCCTGCAAAAGTCAAACTTACCATTAAGGAAGAAAGCAATATAGAAACCCTTATTATAAACGCGGCAGAGTGCGAGCCTTATATTACCAGTGACTACCGCGAGTGTATGGAAGGGTATGACGACGTTATAGACGGCGTGTATCTTTTGAAAGAAATCCTTAATATACCTAAGGTTATAATCTGCGTAGAAAGCAATAAGAAAAAAGCGATTGAAAAACTTTATGAAATTGCTACCGACAAGCGTGATAGTGACGATACTGTAAAACTTATGCGCTTGCCGACTAAGTATCCGCAAGGGGCGGAAAAGGTTATAATTTATTCCGCAACGGGCAAACGCGTGCCGCTTGGCAAACTGCCGAGCGATGTTGGCACTATTGTTATGAATGTTACAAGCGTTGCAACACTTTACCGTTTTATTAAAACGGGTATGCCGCTTGTTTCAAAAAGAGTTACTGTTGACGGCAGTGCCGTAGCAGAGCCTAAAAATGTTATTGTACCTATAGGTACGCCTATAAAGGAATTACTTGATTTTGTCGGCGGTGTTGACAGTGAGGCCGATGAAATCATTATGGGCGGACCTATGATGGGTATTGATGTTTTCAATGAGAATTCGGTTGTAGAAAAACGCAATAACGCAATTACTGTTATGAAAGCGCCCGCTAAAACTCCGCCTACAACGGCTTGTATCCGTTGCGGAAGATGTGCAAGTGCTTGTCCTATGCAACTTTATCCTGCTAATGTGGATGCGCATATTTCTTGCGGCAAAACCGAAGAACTTGCAAAACTTAATGTAAATTACTGTATGGAGTGCGGCAGTTGCGCATTTGTTTGCCCTGCTAAACGTCCTCTTACACAGACTATGCGTTTAGCAAAAGCAACTTTAAGGAAGGAGTCGGGCAAATGAAAAGTGTTTTAAATGTTACTTCTTCACCCCATATACGCCATCAGGATACCGTAAGCGGAATAATGCTAGATGTTATAATTGCGTTACTTCCTGCGAGCGTGTTTGGATGTATACTTTTTGGGTTTAAAGCGGCTTTGGTTCTGATAACCTGTGTTGCAACTGCCGTTTTAAGCGAATTTTTATGGAATTTAATACTTAAAAAACCTAATACAATAGGTGACCTTTCTGCAGTAGTTACGGGACTGTTGCTTGGTATGAACCTGAGTTCTGAAACTCCGCTTCATATTGCCGCTATAGGCAGCGTTGTTGCAATTATTGTTGTAAAGCAAATGTTTGGTGGTATAGGTTGCAATTTTGCTAACCCTGCAATTGCGGCAAGAATAGTTCTTCTTGTGTCTTTCCCTGCTTCTATGACGCGTTTTTGCGAACCCGTTTCGGACGCTATAACCTCTGCAACACCGCTTGCAACATTATCGGGCGAAGCGGTTGAAACCCTTAGTCCCATTAATCTTAAAAATTTATTCTTCGGTATGCATAGCGGTTGTATAGGTGAAACTTCTGCATTTTTGCTTATAGTAGGCGGTCTTTACTTAGTAATGCGCCGTGTAATTACTTTAGAAACACCGCTTGCCTTTATCGGCACAGTGGCACTTTTGTCGCTTATCAGCGGCGACAAGGTATCGGTTGCGGTTTTCGGCGGCGGAATTATGCTTGGTGCTATATTTATGGCTACTGATTATACTACTACACCTACTACAAAACTTGGCAAACTTATATTCGGTTTAGGTTGCGGTTTAATTACCTTTGTTATAAGAAAATTTGCCGCTCTTACCGAGGGCGTTTCTTATGCGATACTTATAATGAATATTCTTGTGCCTTATATTAACCGTTTAACCCTTAAAAAGCCTTTCGGTTACATAAAGCCCGTTAAGGTAAAGGAGGGCGGCGCAAATGAATAAAATTTTAGAAATTATTAAGGCAAATAAAAATGATATTATAAAACCTGTAGCGGTTTTACTGTCAATTTGTATTATAATTCCGCTTGCGCTATCCCTTACAAATAAACTAACGGTTGAAAGAATAGCCGCTCTTGAAGAGGAAAACAAACAGGCGGCAATGGAACTTCTTATAAAGGCGGATACATTTACTGCCGAAACCTTTGGCGAGGGTGAAGAAAAATTCGAGTTTAATATCGCTAAATCGTCTGCTGACGAGGTTTTGGGATATATTTTCACATCGTCTGCAAAAGGTTACGGGGGAGCGGTTTCGGTTATGACCGCTATCGGTACTGACGGCAAGATTATAGAGGTTACTATTCTTGACGCAACTAATGAAACTCCGGGGCTAGGACAAAATGTTACTAAAGAAAATTTTTATTCGCAGTATAAGGGCAAAGGTCCTTCAGTTACGGTTGTGAAGAATAATGCTGATAGTGCCGCTAACGAAATTAATGCTGTTACAGGCGCTACAATTTCTTCAAAAGCGGTAACTACCGCCGTAAATACTGCTATGGAAAACTTTGCAAAATATTCAAGTTCAGTTTTGGTAGATACGGGGGTGACGGCAGATGAAAAATAAATATTTAGGCTATTTTACTAACGGTCTTATTAAGGAAAACCCCGTTTTAAGACTTGTTCTTGGTACTTGTCCTACACTTGCCGTTACAACCGCCGCAATAAACGGTATAGGTATGGGTGTTTCGGCAACGGTAGTGCTTGTTTGTTCGAACCTTGTAATTTCGCTTCTTAGAAATATTATTCCCGACAAGGTTCGTATACCTGCATACATAACAATTATTGCAGGTTTTGTAAGCGTTGTTCAAATGCTGGTTAAGGCATTTTTGCCAAGTATTGATAAATCACTCGGTATTTTTTTACCGCTTATAGTTGTTAACTGTATTATACTGGCGCGTGCTGAAATGTTTGCTTCTAAAAACCCACCTATTGCCAGCGTGCTTGACGGTCTTGGAATGGGAGTCGGTTTTACTGCAGTGCTTACCCTTATGGGCGGTATACGTGAACTTTTTGGTGCAGGAACACTTTTTGCGTTTCCGATTACAGCGGAATTTATCGAACCTATGGTAGTATTTTTACTGCCACCCGGCGGATTTTTCGTTTTTGGTATGCTTGTAGCGGCATCTAATGCTATTGCTAAGAAAAACGGCAAAAAGCCTGTTGAACATTTAGGTTGCGCTAACTGCCCATCAAGAAATGTTTGCGGAAAAATTGCACCTGAGGGTTGTGAAGAAAAGGAGGCCGATGTAAATGAATAGTACTACTACAATCGCTTCAATTATTTTAGCGGGTCTTCTTACCAACAATATGGTGCTATCTAAATTTTTGGGCATTTGTCCATTTTTAGGCGTTTCCAAGAAAAGCAGTACTGCCTTTTCTATGAGTGTTGCCGTAACGCTTGTTATGGTGGTTGCGACAGCGGTTACCTGGCCTATATATCACTATCTTCTAGCACCTGATTTTACCTATCTTGAAACTATAGTTTTCATTCTTGTAATTGCGGCTATAGTTCAACTTATAGAAATTTTTCTGAAAAGATTTATAAAACCGATTTACAATGCGTTAGGTATTTATTTGCCTCTTATTACTACTAACTGTGCGGTTCTTGGTATTACAATGCTTAATATTACAAATGAATTAGGATTTGTAAAGTCTATTGTAAATGCCTTTGCTGCAGGTCTTGGCTTTATGCTTGCAATGCTTTTGTTTGCTGGGGTCAGAGAACGAATGGAAACCGCAAATGTTCCCGAATTTTTAAAGGGACTTCCTATAACCTTGGTTGCGGCGGCTTTGGTTTCGCTGTCATTCCTCGGATTTGCAGGAATAGGAGGTTAAGCGCATGGAAATTTTAATTCCCGTATTAATAGTTGCGGTTATCGGTTTTATAGCCGCGGTGGGACTTTCCTTGGCTTCAAAGTTTATGGCAGTTCCTACCGATGAAACCGAAGAAAAAATCCGCGGGGCGCTTCCCGGTGCTAATTGCGGTGCTTGCGGTTTTTCGGGTTGTGACGGATTTGCCGCGGCGCTTGCTAAAGGTGAAGCAAAACCCAACGCTTGTACTGCAGGGGGCGAGGCTACCGCAAAAGCAATTTCTGAAATTTTAGGTGTTGAAATTAAGGTAGAACCTAAAGTGGCTTTTGTTGCTTGCGGCGGTAACAGCGAGAAAAGTAAACTGAAATATAATTATGACGGTATACGCAGTTGTTCTGCCGCTAATCTTGTT
>JAZQHI010000148.1:0-21323 GCA_045540535.1 Acutalibacteraceae bacterium
ATTTATATATATAAGTATAAAAGTTAGGTATGCTGCCATTACCAAACAAATCTGCAATCGCTTGTGATGTCCCAGAATCACAATAAATCAAATTAAGAACAGACCAATAAACAATAGTCATTATTGGAAAAGCAGTAAACACAATCTGTTTTATCGAAAAAGAATATTTTTTATTAAATTGAAAATTGGTTCTTTTTATTATATAATGTATCACTATAGACAATAATATTATTACTCCAATATAGAAAATTGCATTAATAAACCTCGATAAAATCATCATTTTAACCCCTTTGTTTACAGTAAAAAATTTAATACATTTTCGATATTTTTATATTAGCACCAATTTCCACAAATGTCAATACTAAATTCCACAAATAAGGATTTTTATGGAATAATATAATAGTAATGTATTTGTGGAATGAGGTATCAAAATGCGTGACTTTTCTGAGATAGCAAAAGAATTAAGAGAAACTAAACACTTAACTCAAATGCAACTTGCAGAAAGAATGTGGGTTAAAAAGTCTATTATTTCAGCCTATGAAACTGATGCTCGACCACCAAGCCTTGATATGCTTATTAAGTATGCAAAAGAGTTCCATGTTTCCACAGATTATTTATTGGGCATTGAATCTGATAAGACACTAAATGTGAACGGCCTTACCGATACGCAAATAAACACTATCCATAACCTTATAAACGAATTTTTAAAAGCAAATAAAAAATAGATATATAAAATAAAAAGCCTATCCGAAAATTCGGATAACCTTGTGTTTTTTATTAAAGTCCAATATAAGGGGCGGGGTTTACGCGAGTGCCGTTTATAATCATTTCAAAATGAAGATGATTGCCGGTTGAATAACCTGTATTACCTACTGCAGCAATCATATCGCCTTGGGCTACAACTTGTCCCTTACTTACGCAAAGATAACTTGCATGCGCATAACGGGTTTTAATTCCGTTGCCGTGGTCAATAACTACATTGTAACCGTAGTCACTGTCATATCCTGCGGAAATTACAGTACCGCCGGCAGATGCAAAAATTGCAACCCCCTTATTTGCTGCAAGGTCCATACCCTTATGACCGCGGCCGTCACCAAAATAAGCACTTATCTGGAATTTGCCGCGGGATAGCGGACAAATAAATCCTGATGAAGAAGCACTGGATTTTTCGCTTGGTGAAACTTTGGCAGTACCTACAGTAATTACACGGTTTGTAGGCTCAACTATTACCTCAGCAGCAGTTTCGGTACGGCTTGTTTCTTCACCGTTAACGCTTTCTACTACTAAAGATTTACGCTTAACACCGTTAACGCCCTTAGTTGTAACAGCATAATAACCCATAGGTTTTTCACTGCTTTCAACACGGGTTGTAGAATAAGGAATACTAACATCGGTATTATACTTGGAAATTGTTTTAACAGGTAATGTATTTACTGTTTTTTCCAACTCGGTTATAGGGGTTAAATCTTTTTTTAAATAATAACCCACTTCGTACTCTACATCATCTACAAATTCGGCGGTATTTTCAGCGTCCTCAATATAATAAGACATAAGACGCGCGCCGAGTAATTTATCAAGACCGGAAGCCTGAACACAAGCAACGATTTCGCCGTTAACTTTTAGCACCGAACCGCTTACGATTTCGTCACTGTTTTCGATTAGGGCATAGGCAACCTTAGCGGCATCGTCAAGACGGTTTGAAACAGTAAGAGTTAAAGAAAGTTTAGGCGAGCAAACAGCCGAATCGGCATCTTCACTGCTGACATTCTCCGCCGCGATGTTTATAGCATCCTTACAAACGGCTGAACTGCTAACTGTTCCCAAAACTTTGCCCGAATACTTAACCTTAAAGCCAAATGTTACCCCTGCATTAGCAGCCGCAATAGTTACGGCAATTATGCCAACAAGCGCAACGCTTACTGCTTTAACAACAGTTTTATTGCCCTTTAAAAAGGTTACAACGTTTTGAACATAACGGCTTTCAAGCAAATTCTTAACGTTCTTTACAAATTTATTATTAATAATTTTCTCAATAAGTTCCTGCGGATTAAAATCCTTAAAAATAACAGTCACCGCTTTCAAAAAAGTTACATTTTGTAATAATTACAAGTGCTATTATAGCAAAAAGGTTACAAAATTGCAACCTTTTTTGTAATATTTTTTAATTTTTTAGAAAATTTATGCAAAAAACATATACCCGACGTCAAAAACATCGGGTATATGTGCAATTAGAACATAGAAATTTGATTTGTATCGGGTAAATCGTTAAGAGCACCAAGGTCAGCAAGGTTTTGAATGATTGTTTTTGAAACGCCTGCTTCAATCTGAAAATCTTCCTGAGAAACAAAATTCCCCCTTTGCGCCGCCTCGTAAATAGAGTACGCCGCTTTTTCACCGACACCGCTCAGTGCCCCGAAAGGAAGACGCATCTTACCGTTTTCAGGCAGATACTTCATAGCGTGGGACTTAGAAATATCAATCGGGAGTATTTCAATACCTCTTGCCATCATCTCATTGAAAATAAGCATATTGTCATAAACATCAAGTTCTTTTTTACTGGCTTCCTTGCCCTTTGCCTTGATATCGCGCAGATATTTTTTAACCGCTTCCCTGCCGCCCATAAGGGTAGGAACATCAACGTCTTCAGGACGTGCGGTAAAATAAGCGCAGTAAAATTCAAGTGGTTTGTGAACCTTGTACCAAGCAACCCTGAGCGCCGAAATTACGTAAGCCGCGGCGTGAGCCTTGGGGAACATATACTTGATTTTATAGCAACTTTGAATATACCACTCAGGCACATTTACAGCGCGCATATCATCTTCCATAGAGCCCCATTCCTCTTTGGAAACCTTACCTTTTGCTACAAGACCTTTACGAACCGTTTCGGTAATTTTAAAAGCGCGACCCTCTTCCATACCCTGATGTATAAGGTAAACCATTATGTTGTCACGCGTACCGATAACTTCCGAAATGGTACAGGTTCCATTATCTATAAGGTCTTTTGCGTTACCGAGATAAACGTCGGTACCGTGGGAAAGACCCGAAATCTGCAATAAATCGGAAAAGTTTTTAGGTTTACAGTCAACAAGCATTCCGCGTACAAAGGAAGTACCGAATTCGGGAATACAGTATGTACCCGTCTGGGACTCAATTTCTTCTGGAGTAACGCCCAAAGCCTCAGTCGAAGTAAAGAGGCTGTATACTTTCGGGTCACTCATAGAAACTTCGCTCACAGGTTTGCCAGAATATTCTTCAAGATATTTATATGTGGTAGGAATAACGTGACCAAGTTCATCAAGTTTTAAAATAGTATCGTGGATAGAATGGAAATCAAAGTGGGTAGTTACAACATCCGAATTCACATCATCCGCAGGGTGTTGCACAGGGCAGAAATCATAAATTGTTTTATCTCTCGGCACAACTATCATACCTGCAGGGTGCTGACCCGTTGTTGTTTTAACCTTTGCGCCCTCAACCAATTTAGCCAAACGGTTAAGTTCGGCGTTACTTAGTGTAACACCGCGCTTTTCAGCATAAGCCTTAGCAAAACCGAAAGCGGTTTTTTCGGCTACGGTAGAAATAGTTCCCGCTTTAAAAACGTTTTCGCTACCGAAAAGTGTTTCGGTGTATTTTTGAACCTGAGTCTGAAATTCATCCGAGAAGTTAAGGTCGATATCAGGAACTTTATCGCCCTTGAATCCCAGGAATGTTTCAAAAGGAATATCGTGACCGTCACGTCCCAAAGGGGTATTACAATGTGGGCAGTTTTTCTCGGGCAGGTCAAAACCTGAACCCACTTCGCCCTTAGTGAAAAATTCACTGTAACAACAATTCGGGCAAACGTAATGCGGTGCTAAGGGGTTAACCTCCGAAATACCTGCCATAGTTGCAACAAAGGAAGAACCTACCGAACCACGCGAACCTACAAGGTAACCGTTTTCTTCACTGTAAGCCACCAACTTTTGCGCCGAAATATACATTATGGAGAATCCGTTATTAATAATTGAGTTGAGTTCCTTTTCAAGTCGCTTTTCAACTATTTCAGGAACAGTTTCGCCGTACTTTTTATGAGCGTTTTCCCAACAAATATCCCTTAGCATATCGTCCGAACCCTCAATTACAGGCGGATACATACCAGGTGGCACGGGAACAACGTCACCGTCAACCATATCAGCGATTTTATTAGGATTATCAATTACAAATTCCTTAGCACGTTCACCGAAATAATCGAAATCTTTTAGCATTTCGGTTGTGCTTTTAAAGTAAAGCGGAGCCTGATTATCAAAATCTTCAAAACCTTGACCCGCCATAAGTATTTTACGGATAATATCGTCACTCTTTTTAAGGAAATGCACGTCACCCGTAGCAACAACGGGTTTGCCGAGTTTGTCACCAAGTTCAACAACCTTGCGGTTAAAGTCCTTTAAAACCTCGTCACTTGTAACGTGGCGGAATTTATTAGGAATTGTAGCGCCTGTCTTTTTATCCTTTTTATCAGGCAGTATCGACTCCCTTACCATAAATGCATTATTGCCAAGGGGTTGAATTTCAAGATAGTCGTAATAATCGGCAATTCTCAGAAGTTCTTCCTCGTCCTTGCCCTCAACTATAGCGGCATAAAGTTCACCCTGTTCACAAGCACTGCCGACAATAAGCCCCTCTCTTAAAGAGTCAAGTTTACTTTTAAGGGTAATCGGTCTGCCGTGATAGTCTTCAAGGTGCGCTGAAGAAATTAATTTATAAAGGTTTTTAAGACCTACAAAATTTTTAACAAGAATAATTTGGTGATATCTTATTTTTCCTATTTCCTTAGCCGTCATTGAGGATATATCATTCTTTATATCATCAACAAAATATCCCTCAACGCCGTAAATAACCTTAAAATCACCGCCGTTTTTACGTATGCCTTTAACCGCGCCTGCCGCCGCGGGATATGCTTGTACTACACCGTGGTCGGTAATTGCAACCGCCTTATGTCCCCACTTATACGCAAGGTTTATAATATCCTCGGCAGATGCTACCGCGTCTTTTGCCGACATATTTGTATGGCAGTGAAGTTCTACACGCTTTTCGCCCTCGTAATCGTCAGTTTCGGTATACTTTTGCAGTAGCGCCATACTTTTAGGTTTTACAATAAAATCTTTTTTATAGTTATCGAATTCGTATGTACCGCTAACAAGAATAAAACTGCCCTTTTTAACGGGCGCTACTTCACCCATACGCTTAGGGTCAACAAACATTGAAGCGGTGAGTGAATTAGTATAATCGCTGAAAGAAAAGGTTAAAATATTGGTTTCGCCGCGCTTGGTGTTAATAGTGCGGACCTCGGTTTCAAAAACCTCGCCCCAACAGAAAATTTCGGTATCGTCACCCGTTACCTCAATCATAGGTTTAATATTACCGTCAACTTTTCTGCCGTAGAAAAACTTAGGGTCATCAAGATAAACTATACCGTTTTCGGGTTTGGCATCGCGTTTTTCAAAGGTAATTTCGCGTTTGGGGCTTTCCTTTGAAGAAGAACTCTGCGCTTTTGAGCCGCTGCTCACACGTGGGGCTGGGGCTTCGGGAGGAGGTAATTCAATTCCAACCTCTTCAAGTTGACCGTCAAATAAAACGTTAATGCGAATTCCGAATTTTTTATTAACGGTATTTATAAACTGATTTTCAAACCCTAATTCCGTTATGGTTTTAAAGCCGCCGCGTTTTAGTGTTATTTTTAAAGTTTCGTTATCCAAATTATATTCGGCATCGGCGAAATAACCGTTAAAAGCCGCATTTTTAAGCCTTATTTCCGCCGCAATATCTGCAGCCGCTTCCACACAAAACGCATCGGAAGAAAACAAATACTCGGCAGTTAAATTTTCAAGTTTTAATGACTCGCGCAAAACAGCCGCTACCTCTAACTGAGCCTGTCTTGAAATATAATTAGGGGAATTAGCAGTTATTTTAAGACTGCGGTTTTCAATATCTAAGTGGCATTCTTCTAAAACGCTGTTTGCCAGCATTTCGGTTAAACTATCACCCAAATTATCGAATATATCTATAAAGAGCGCCTTGCTCATTTTTTACAACTCCGTTTTTTACATTTTCTCAATTTCTTCAATAAGACCCGAAAGCAAATCCGCTTCTGGAAGTTTGCGGATAATTTCGCCTTTTTTGAAAATTACGCCGCACTGCTTACCGCCTGCAATTCCGATATCCGCCGCCGCGGCTTCACCCGGTCCGTTTACTACGCAACCCATTATTGCAACGGTAATATCCTTTTTTACTCCCGCTAATCTTTTTTCGGCTTCTTTGGCAATTCCTATAAGGTCGATTTCGGTTCTGCCGCAAGTGGGGCAAGAAACAAACTTAATTCCGCCCTGTCTTATATCAAGCGCCTTTAAAAGTCTTATGCCCGACTCAACCTCTTTTACAGGGTCGTCTGTAAGGGAAATTCTTATTGTGTTGCCGATTCCTCTTAACAAAAGACCGCCAATACCTGCCGCCGACTTAATAACACCCATATTTTCAGTGCCTGCTTCGGTTACGCCCAAATGAAGCGGATAAGGGCATTTTTCTGCCGCTAATTCGTAGGCTTTATACATGGTTGCGGTATTTGAAGATTTAAGGGACAAAACAATATCTGTAAAATCAAATTTTTCAAGTAAAGAAATATGGTAAAGTCCGCTTTCAACCATAGCCTCGGGTGTAGCAGAGCCGTAACGCGCCAAAATATTTTTTTCAAGCGAGCCCGAATTCACACCTATTCTTATAGGAACACCGTGTTTTCTGCAAGCATCGGCTACAAGTTTTACCCTGCTTTCGTCCCCTATGTTACCTGGGTTTATACGCACCTTATCAACCCCTGCATAAACACTTTCAAGGGCTAAGCGGTAATCAAAATGTATATCTGCCACAATCGGTACTTTAATATTGTTTTTTAGGGCTTCAAGCGTTTTAAGCGCCTCTTTATCGGGTACAGTTACGCGTATAATATCGCAACCTGCCGTTTCAAGTCTTTTTGCCTGCAAAACATTGGCTTCTATATTATGAACGGGTTCGCAAAGCATTGACTGCACCGTTATAGGCGCACCGCCGCCGATTTCTACATTACCCGCTTTAACCTTAACCGTTTTATCGTTAGTATACATATTTCACCCCGTAAATTAAGTTAGTGTGACAAACTATTTAATAAAAAGCATCCATATATCCTTAGCAGCGATTATAATCATAAATGCTATGAGAATTACAAATCCTATAGCGTGTATAACCGATTCGTATTTTTGCGGAATAGGACGTTTTAAAATCATTTCTATTAAAATAAAAAGTAATCTTCCGCCGTCAAGCGCAGGTATCGGGAAAAGATTAAAAAGCCCTAGATTAATGCTAATGAGCGCCATTATCGGAAGCACCGCTGTAAGACTTTGCCTTGCTACATCTCCTATAGCGGCTGTAACGCCTACAGGACCTGAAACCGCGCTTATTCCGTATTTGCCGCCAATCATATCAAGTAAACTTCGCCAAATAACCGCGCAATAAGACACAGCCGTTTTAAAGGTTTGCTTTATATATGAACCTACAGTTTTTTCTATTCCGTAAACGCTGAAATCCACCGTTAAATAACTGATGCCGTTTTCTTCTTCGGTTTCAAAGGTTACATCCTTTAAAACCTTTTCCTTACCGTTACGCAAAACGGTTATATCAATTTTACCGTCATCAACATTTGTAAAGGAATAACTCAAATCGTAAGTAGTATATATTTTTCTGCCGTCAACCTCTAAAATTTTATCGTCAACCGCAAGTCCTGTCTGCTGGCTTTTGGCATTTTCTTCGAATCCGCCTACAACGGTTGAAAGAAAGGCTTTTTGCGGCGCTAAAACTATTGCCACAATAATAAGACCTAGCAAAAGGTTAAATATCGCCCCCATTGCTACAATTATAAATCTGCGCCAAGGTTTTTTATTGCAAAAAGCCTTTTGGTCGGCACTTTCCTCTTCTTCACCTTCCATTGCGCAATAACCGCCGAATGGAATAAGGTTAAAACGGTACAAGGTTTCTTTACCCTTTACCGAAAAAAGTTTGGGTCCAAACCCAACTGCAAATTCGTTAACCCTTACCCCTAAAAGTTTAGCCGCAATAAAGTGACCGAACTCGTGAATTAATATAAGCACCAAAAAAAGCAATATAGCAATTAAGTAAGGCCAAACGTTGTTCCAAATATTTAAAACTGCAGAAATACCAATCACCCTTTTATTTGCCGTTATTTAAAATAATTTTCTCTGACAAGTTTTCTTGCAAGAATATCGGTTTCTAAAATATCCTCTAAAGTAAATTCTTTTTTATTATTAACATTTATAAGCGCTTTTTCCACCAAATCGGCAATTTGCAAAAATTTAAGTTTACCCTCTAAGAAAAGTTTTACCGCCTCTTCATTAGCACCGTTAACCGCCGTTGGCGCCAAACCGCCCTCATTTATTGCGCTTATACAAAGCGGCAAGCAACGGAAAGTATCGGTATCAGGTTTTTCAAAGGTAAGTGTGCCAACCTTAAATAAATCAAGTTTTTCAAAGGCATAATTGCTTCTTTCGGGGTAAGTAAGTGCGTACTGAATAGGAAGCCTCATATCAGGTGTACCGAGTTGTGCTATAACCGCACCGTCCGAAAGTTCCACACCCGAATGCAGTATACTTTGTCTATGAACCAAAACCTCAATATCTTTAGCCGGAATACCAAAAAGATGTACCGCTTCGATTACCTCAAGTCCCTTATTCATAAGGGTGGCAGAATCTATTGTGATTTTAGCGCCCATCGACCAGTTAGGATGCGCCAAAGCCTCTTTTACAGTTACATTTTCAAGTTCTTTTCGGGTTTTGGAATAAAAAGGACCGCCCGAAGCCGTTAAAAGAATTTTTTTAAGCGAACCTTGGGGTGCACCCTGAAGCGACTGGAAAATTGCCGAATGTTCGCTATCAACAGGCAAAATTTTAATTCCCTTTTCTTTTGCCTTTCGGTTTACAATTTCACCGCCTGTAACAAGGGTTTCCTTATTAGCAAGGGCTATTGTTTTGCCTGACTCTATAGCCGAAAGCGTGGGTCTGAGGCCCGCTATTCCGACAATAGCGTTAAGTACAATATCACCGTCCCCACAGGCTACTTCGCAAACGCCCTCTACACCCGACAAAACTTTAACCGAAGTATCCCCCAGTTTAATTTTTAATTCTTTTGCCTTTTCCTCATTAAAAACCGCAACGCTAAGGGGTTTAAACTCGCGCGCCTGTTTTTCAAGCAATTCTATATTACTGCCTGCCGCTAAAGCCGTAACTTTATATCCGTCCCTGCGGCAAACTTCAAGTGCCTGAGTACCTATAGACCCTGTTGAGCCTAAAACAATTAAACTTTTCATCATATTACACCAAATATCATTAATAAATAGAGTAACGGTGCTATCATAATAATACTGTCAACCCTATCCATTATTCCACCGTGACCAGGAATTAAATTTCCGTAATCCTTTAAATCAACACTTCTTTTAATAGCCGATGCGAAAAGATCGCCTATCATACCGAGAATACAAAGCGGTATTGTTAAAATAATCGGCAAAACCAAAGATTTACTAAAACAAAGTGTTAGTATTACCGTTACTACCATACTTGATATTATACCGCCTACTGCGCCCTCAACTGTCTTTTTAGGGCTAATATTAGGGCAGAGTTTATGCTTGCCGCAAGTAACACCCACGAAATACGCGCCCATATCACAAACAGAAGAAAAATTAAGCAGTAACAATAAATAATATATTCCGATATCGTTATTTATTACACCGCCAAGACAGAAAAACGCGCCGCCGTAACAAAGCGGAAAACCGTAAAGCGCGGCAATCTGACCAAGCGAAAATTCGCTATGGTTCTTTAAAATCATAATTGCAGAAATAATACCGTATATAATTGCGCCAAATAAAACAAAGATTAAGCAAACGCCGAAATCTTCATTTATAAATTGCGTAAACGGAACGTAAAACCCGAAAATGCAAGCAAAAGCCAACGACCATTTACATTTGATACCTGCCGCATTGTGAAGCAGTTCGTAAATAGCACCTGCCGCTAAAAGTGAAACCGCAACAGTTATAACTATTGGTTCCCACAAATAGCCTAACGCCAATACTGCCGCTACTATAACTCCCATTACAATACCCGAAATTATACGAGTTTTCATTTTTAATCCGCCTTTACTTTTGATATATTCTAAGTTTTGCCCCGACAATAAAAAATCATATTTACTGGGGCAAAACAATTAAATCAGCACTTTCTTATAGTCGGCATTGCCGACACATTAACTTTTCACTCTTCACTATTACCTATTCACTGTTTTAATTTTGATATTCAAAATTAAAACCTACACGCCGCCAAACCGACGGTTGCGGTGGTTATATTCTTCAATAGCCTTTTCTAAATGCTTGGGTTTAAAATCAGGCCACAAAATATCCGAAAACCAATACTCCGCATAAGCCGATTGCCAGATAAGATAGTTAGAAAGCCTATATTCACCGCTAGGTCTTATAATAAAATCAGGGTCGGGCATACCCGCGGTAAAAAGATTATCCGAAACGGTTTGTTCGGTGATATCTTCCGCATCCACACCGCTTGCTACTATTTTTTTAACGGCATTAGTAATTTCATCCCTGCCGCCGTAGTTAATAGCGATATTAAGTTTTAAACCTGTAGCGTCCTTAGAACCGTCCTCATCCTTGCGGATAAGTTCCTTAATATCCTCTGCCAAAGGTTCTAAATTACCTATAAATTTAACCTTAATATTATCGCTTTTAAAATTTTCGGCATCCTTTAAATAATCACGAAGCAGGTTCATAATACTATCAACCTCTTCTTTAGGTCTTTTCCAGTTTTCAGTAGAAAAAGCATAAACCGTTAAATATTCAAGCCCTATTTTATTGCAATACCGCGCAATATCTTTAAAGGTTTTAGCCCCTGCAACGTGACCTGCGCTTCTTGGCATTGAGCGTTTTTTTGCCCATCTGCCGTTACCATCCATAATTATTGCAATATGCCTTGGAAGTGTTCTTTCGACCGTTTTTTTCTTAAAAAGTGACATTTTTACACCGCCCCAATGGAAAATAAAGGGCTGTTTTTTTACAGCCCCTTAAAAATATTAGATTTCAAGAATTTCCTTTTCCTTTAATGCTGCAAGGTCGTCGATTTCCTTGCAATATTTATCAGTAAGATTTTGGATTTTCTTTTCGCCGTTTGCTACGTCATCCTCAGTAACGGTATTGGCTTTTTTAAGTCCCTTTAACTTTTCTAAAGCATCACGTCTTGTGTTTCTGATAGCAACTTTATTTTCTTCCGCCATCTTCTTAACGTCTTTAACGATTTCTTTTCTGCGTTCCTCGGTAAGTGGCGGGAACGAAAGACGGATAACCTTACCGTCGTTTTGAGGGTTAATTCCGATATCAGAAGTAAGGATTGCCTTTTCAATAGGCTTTAAGGTGGTAGCGTCCCAAGGCTGAATCATAAGTACTCTGGGTTCAGGTACAGAAACAGCAGCCATTTGCTGAATGGGGGTTGGAACACCGTAATAATCAACCGTTATTCTATCAAGAACGGAAACATTTGCACGACCTGCTCTGACTGCCTTATAGTCACGTTCTAAAACCGCAACGGTTTTATTCATCTTTTCTTCGGTATTTTTAATTAATTCTTGCATCGAATTTTCTCCTCTCTTACTTTACAACCGTACCGATAGTTTCGCCCACCATAGCAGAAACAATATTGTCGGGATTTTCAAGGTTGAATACTAAAATTTCTATTCCGTTATCCATACAAAGCGATGCCGCAGTGCTGTCCATAACGTGAAGTCCCTGCTGTAGAACCTCAATATGAGTAAGGGTATCGTACTTTTTAGCATCAGGATTAAGTTTGGGGTCGCTGTCATAAACGCCGTCAACATTAGTAGCCTTGAATATTACATCTGCGCCGATTTCTGCCGCTCTCAAAGCCGCCGCAGTATCGGTAGAGAAGAACGGGTTACCTGTTCCGCAACCGAATATAACCACTCTTCCCTTTTCAAGATGTCTTACAGCCTTGCTTCTGATATAAGGTTCGGCAATCTGACGCATTTCAATAGCAGTTTGTACCCTTGCGGTAACACCCAACTGCTCCAAAGCATCCGCCAAAGCCAACGAGTTAATCGAAGTTGCAAGCATACCCATATGGTCGGCTCTTGTTCGGTCCATTTTACCGCTGCTACGTCCGCGCCAGAAATTACCGCCGCCAACAACAATAGCAACCTGAACTCCCATTTCTACACAGGTTTTAACCCTTTCGCAAACCTCTAAAACCTTATCGAAATCAATGCCCGAGCCCTTTTCGCCTGCAAGCACTTCGCCGCTTAATTTTAACAATACACGTTTATAAATAGGTTTCATAACTACACCTCTTTTTTTATTCTTTTTTATTTTAACTTAATATGCAATTAAAGTCAACATATTTAATTTTATTATATTATATAAATTTATAATTCTACACAAAAATAACAAAAAGGCTTCTGTTTTAAACAGAAACCTTTTTTGAATTAAAACTTTTTTTCGGGAGAATTCGAATTTTTAAATTTTCAGAAAATTAGCCGTTAATATTATAGTTCTCGCTCAATTTGTTCATAGAGTGAGCCAATTTGTATAAATAAACAAGCGGACCTACTGCAATTAAGGAGCCAATAACTCCCCAAAGCCAGAAATCTGCCGCGCCGAAACTGTAGGCTACGCCTCTGCGAGAAAGTTCGTTACCTATTCTTGCAGAAATCTTATGTATCCATACTATAGAAGCAATACCCAAAGTAATCGGTGATACAATAAAGAAAAGCAAGCAATAGTGCATTGTTTTTTTACCGTCATATCTACTTGCTATAACATTAATATCGGTTGAAATGGAAGAATAAAATACAATTGAGTAAATTCCAAAAGTTATAAGCGAAAGTAATATGAACTTTAATAAACCTCTATTGGTTTTTAACTGACCTACGGGACGTGCCTGTACCTGTGTTTCCATATTTAAACCCCTTTTCTTTCGAAATCTCCGCATTAATATTTTATACTATATGAAAACGTATGTCAATAATTTTAAAAAACTATTACTTAATTATTCTTAAAGTGACCAACGTTTCATATTTTGTATTTTTCTGCCGCTATCTTTTGCCCTCTAAAACTGCGTTTTGATACTCCATATAATCGGTGTATTGCTGAACAGCGGCTTTACCGCCGGGTTTAACCCTGGCATTAGGAGTTGTGAAAAAGCCCGAGAACATAAAGTTCATAATCTTTTCAACATAAGGTCTTACAGTTTCCATCTGTTGAATAAAGCCTTCTTCACCGTCCATTCCGCCGTTTTTATATCGGGGAACGAGCAGACTAATCGCTCCGTTTCCCACAAGATTAACGTTTGCACCCGTAAAGTTAAATGCTTCGCAATTTGCCCATAAATGCTTTTTACTCTTTTGGCAATAATCAAGCAGAGTGATATTTTGTTGGCGACTGTCAGCAAGTGTAAATCTGTTTTGACCAACAAAATCCTGCGGCATCATAATATCAAACAAATCGTGTTTTTCGATGTATTCGATAAATTCCTGTCCGGGTTGACAGTATGGCGACATTAAAATAGGCTTTGCGGGAGAAAGTTCTCTTGCCTTTATGGTGTTGCGATTGAGTTTATCCCAATACTCGGGTCTGAATTTTTCCATATTAAGTTCGCAGGCAAAATACCAGCCATAAAAGGATTTATGAGAATGATATCTCTCAAAAAGTTCTTCTATATCCTCTGGTTCACCGGTTCTGCCGTAGTTGTTGCCGACACCTATGAAAACGTTCTGACCGTTTTTATCCGCAGCGGATAAAATGGCTTCGATTGGGTCCCTTGCCAATATATCCGACTTAGGATATAATTTTGAACCCTCATAGTGAGCGGTAACCTTTAAATTATCAACATAATAAAGGCGTTCATATTGATGCGAAACCATAATAATTATACCTGTCTGGCGCATATTATGAAGGTCATTGATATAATCTGTCCAGTCTTTATCTAACATCGCCTTAACTTCAGGTGTGTAGGTTACGCAACATTTTCTGTCATTAGGTGGACCCAACATAACAAAGCCACCGTCAAGAAGAACAGGATGTTCCTTTACAACCTCAAATTCGAGGGTTTCGCCATTTATATCGAGGACATTTTTTCCGATTTTGCCTTTTATATCGGGGAAGCACTTAACAAAACCGTACTCACCTTTTTTAACAAAAACCTTATCGTTATAAATAACATCTCCGTTAAGGCGAATAAGAAGTTCCATTTCCCCGTCCGCGTCGCCTGTGTTTTTAAACTGAACACGGACTTCAAGCGGGTCCCTTTCCTGAATAGGAGAATACGGAAGAAGTTTGATATCAAAATCTTTATCAATCTTAAAACAGGCGCTCATAAAGTTCACTTTCCTTTTGTGTATGAATTTCTCCGTTCCATTGAACGAGAGCGGAATACATAGCGCTTGGGAATGCTGTTTCGGGTCTGTGCCAGGTTGTCTGAACAATGCCAAGACTACCCTTTCTTCTGCACAATTTAACCATATTTTCGGTTCCCTTTCTGTTTATAAAGGGAGAATAAACTGTCTGATATCCGCGTGACTCAAAAAAGTCAACATCTGCCCAATAATCACCGATATCGTTATGAGTCCAAACATTGATAAGAATGTTCTTAGGCAACATATCTGCAATAATGGGGTCAGGTTTCCAGGTAAGAGAATCCATAGAAGAATAGAGCATATCGCCCCACATAACCATTCTTGTTCCCTTTTCCTGAAGATAGGTGTTAAGTCTGCAAAGATGGGTTGCAAAGAGGATATCTGCAGGTTTGGTTCTGTCTTCTTCGGTTGAACCAAAGCCGAAACATTTATCACAAGAAACGTGGAAATAAGGCGGATTTCTGAATGTTTCAAGAAGGTCATCCATAATATCACGCAAATATTCCTGAGTTTTAGGATTTTCCGTTGCAAAGCACCAGCCACCAGGAACCCACATATCAGCAAGGTCTGGTCTTTGGTCTAAAACAACGTGCTTTCTTGATGCTATTCTGCTCCAACCTGCATGGCTTGTAAGGTTCTGGCAAGGCAGAGGAGTAATATGTAATTTATCAATAGCAAGGCTTATTATTTCTTCAACTGCTTCTCGTGTGTATGCCTTAGGCCAAGCCGCATAGGGACGTTTTTTGTAAGGGAACATTCCCCAGAATTCTATAAAGATATAATTATATCCTGCAAGTGCGGCCTTTGTAATTCTTCTTTTGATATCCTCGGGGTTAGTATCTTCTTTTTCTGTACCGTCGTCAGGATTAAAGATGCAAAGGTGCATACCGCGGAATTTAATATCAGGCTCATCGCAGATTTTCATGCAAGGAATAGCATCACCGTGTTTTTCTTTTAACACTGCAAGCATTTTAAGAGCATTTGAAAGCCCCTCCTCGCATTTAACGCAAACAGAAATACCGTCCTTTGCGATATCAAGAACATAACCGTCCTCATCTATATCGCAGCAACATTTCTTTTCTTCAATTTCAAGTTTCTCAAATCCGCAAAGAGAAAGAAGATAGGAATAATCTCTCTCGGTAGGGGCGAAATTTGAAACAAGTTTTCCGCCGCCGAAACTGCCTTCTCTGAGTTCAACATTTTTAGGATTTCTAATCATATTATTCAACCTCTTTTTATAGCATTTTAATTCTTGGTTTGTATTTTTCTAAATATGCCGCGTTCTTTTCGTCGCCGCCGGGGGTATTTGCACTTGACCAGACAGGCGGTGTAATACCTCTGTCAATACACTGCTTAACACACTCAATTTCAAGTAAATGCGCAATGTAAAAATCAATTATATTAGATGTCGGTGCGATAGGTGTATCAAGACCGGGTACGGTTACAACCGCGTCACCCACAGGGTTAAAGTCTTCGATACAAACATCAGCATAATCGTTAAGATTTGTTTTATTGGGATGGCGTATAAAGTGGTCCTTTGGCATTTCCGTTTGCCAAGCCTCACTTGAAACGGCAATAATCTTAACTCCGTTTTTCTTAGCCTCCATAGCGGCATCAATAGTAGCAGGGTTAATACCGATGTTATGGAAAATTATGAGCACATCGTCTTTTTTAAGGTCATAATATTTTACAATTGAAGCACCATAGTTAACGGTTCTTTCAAGTTCCAAATATTTAAGAGCCTGATTAAATACCGAAAGTCCTGTTTCCATTAAAGGATTAATACAGGAAAGACCGCCTGCTCTGAAAAACATTTCACCTACAGGCAGTGTAGTATGACCGCCACCGCCGTAAACGTTTATAAGGCGGTCATTCTCAATTGCATCTGCCATAAGAGATGCGGCTTTTCTTATATTTTCGCTTTGGGTATCATTAACCTTTTTGAAATTTTCCATTAAACTTTCAAAATAGCCAAAATCGTTCATTTTTTAGTCCCCTTTCGATTATTGTTTTAATAATTTTTCTTCTATTTCATTTTTTCTGGGTATTGAATTTAAAACATAGGGCTTTGTAACGCTAAGACCCGATGCCGTAACGGCATATCTGCAGGCGTTTTCCAAATCCATTCCCTCGGCTAAACAGACCGCTAAAACACCGTTAAAGGTATCCCCCGCACCTGTAGTATCTACGGCTTTAACCTTAAGGGCAGGTATAAAAACTTCCTCGTTCACCGTACAGCCCTTGTCACCTAAAGTTGTAACAACATTTGCAAAACGCTCAGGGCTTATTGCTGTTTTTTCTTGCTCGTTAGGTGTTACAATATACACATTTTCGGCAACCCTGTCACTAATTTCTCTTATAGGCGCAGGATTAAGTATAACCTTAACGTTATGCTTTTTAGCGATTTCCACTGCCGCTTCGTTTACCTTAGTCGGTACTTCGTGCTGAAGAAGTAAAATATCGCTGTTTGCAATTTCTTGCTCGAAGGCTAAAACATCCTCAACCTCAAGTTCCGCACCAACATATTCTGTAACGCGGTTTTCACCGTTTTTATCGGTAAGAATAAACGCAAAGGTGGTTCTTTTACCATTTTTAGCAACCAAAAAGTCTTTTAAATTGTTTTCCTTTACGGTATTGCGGCATTTCTCACCGTCAGCATCGTCACCAACAGCAGCGAGAAAAGACACTTCCGCTCCCATTCTGGCAGAGGCTATTGCCTGATTAATACCCTTGCCGCCGATTTCTTCAAAACACTCGTCTGCCACAAGGGTTTCACCTTTCGAGTGAAAATGGTCTGCATACATAAATACCGAATTTCCGCAAATTCCTATAACCGAAATTTTAGCCATTTCCAACACCTCAAAGATGCTTAATCCGCGGCATATATTCTTTGATGTACGCTTTGTTATACTCAGCGCCGCCCTCTACGTTGCCGCTCATATAGATAGGCACTTTTTTACCGCTTTTAGCCGCATTTTCTGCCGCTTCTAATAAAACCGACTGCAAAATAAAGGAGCCTACCGCGGTAGAAAGACTGCCCATTTTCGCCTTACTTCCCGTAATATCCATAACCGCGTCGCCGTGAGGCACGCAATTATCAATAAAAACATCGCTGTTAAAATAGAGCATATCCTCTTTCGGTTTATCTTCAAAATAATCCGAAGATACTACCGAAATAGTTTTAATGTTATGCTTTCTACCCGCCTTTGCCATTTCAACGGGAACTGCGTTTTTACCGCTGGTTGATACTACTATAAGGGTATCATTTTCGGTAAGACAGTATCTTTCAAAAATGCTGTAAGCAATGCCGCTCATTTTTTCCATTTTACTGCTTTTAGCCGCTCCGTTATGAAGCATTAAATCGGTATCAAGCATAGCGCTCACATTAACAAGTCCGCCGGCTCTATAAAAACAGTCAAGCCCTAAAAGGTGGGAATGACCGCACCCGAATATGTAAACAATACCGTCATTCTCGATTGTTTCAGCAACGATTTTTGCCGCCGCCAAAATTTTTTCGCTTTGGGTATTTTTTACCTTTTCTAAAACTGAAATCAGTTTTTCGTAATATTCACCAAAAATCATTTTTTAAGCACTCTTTTATAATTTCTGCCTATATTATCCCAGAGTTCAAGCGGATCTTTAGCCGCAACAGATGTACCGTAACCGCCGCGATATGTCCAAGTAGCCAAACGGTCAACACCGAGTTCTTCGTACATATCAACAACCTTATCGATCTGACTGAAATCATCAGGACGCTTGTTGTAACCCATAAGCCAACGTTCACTCTGTTTGCCGTATTTTTTAGCCATAGCAACTGTTCTTTCGGTGATTTCACGGAAGAAACTCTCAGGCAAGGTCCAGTTGATAATTGTGGTAGAGAAAACATCAAAATAAGGACAGGATGCTACCATATCCCAGTTATCGTAACCTCTTAGTTCGGTCACATAGTAACTGTTAAGGGTTGCGTGTACGCAACAGGTGATTTCAAGGTCAGGATTATATTCCTTTAATGCCTTTGAAGTATCGGTAAGGGTATATAAAGCCTCACGCCATCTGAACTGTTTAACGTCATCATTCATAAATTTAGGCATTTCATAGCCATAGTATTCTTCAAACTTTTTCATACATTCAGGACAACGGCACGCCCAATCGTCACCCGCGCCGCCTGTAATAGAAGCGTAGGACTTAGGATAAGCATAGTGAGGTTCGTCCCAGAAGAAACCGTCAACCTCGGTGTTCTTTGCGATTTTAAGACAGATATTCTTAAAATAATCGCGGAAAGAATTTGTATTAAAGCAAGCCGCATTAAGTACTTCAACCGTATAAGCCGAAACCTGACGGTGATGAATATTATTCTGCAAGAACAAACTTACCTGTTCACCGCCGAAATATTTGCCTATACCCCAAGGGTCTGCAATAACGCGAAGTCCTAATTCGTGAGCCGCTTTTACAATGTTATTGATGTTGGGGAACCAAAAGTCCATATCGAACTCGGTAATTGCAAGAATAACCGTATCGCAACCGTGCTCTTTCATTTCCTTGAAATCCGCAACCGCGTGCTCAACATAATTCATTCCGTAGTAACTTACTGCTGTGTGTTTAATTGCCATAATTTTTTTTACCTCCCAAGGTTTTTTCTTTTATTATATAACGAAGCGCAAAAACCGTAAACCTATAATACGCTCAAAAAAGTGTACAAATCGAAACTTGACTTTTTTCTTCCATAGTTATATAACAATAATAGAATTTAAGCAAAAGGGGCGGCTGTTTTGTTTTTTTCAGAAAATGACCTTTCTATTGAATTATTAGGTGTTTTTAAGATTAACCGCAATGTTTACGACCACAAAAGTTTTGAGGGGCGCGGTTATGATATTTTAAGCATACGCCTTAAAGGAAAAGGGAAATTTAAAACTAAAAATGATGCCTTATCGGTTAAAAAAGGTGATATACTTTATATCCCTAAAAACACCGTTTACCACCAACAGTCGTCCGACGAAACCGTAATCGCCGTTCATTTTATAAACTACAGTTTCAAAAGCAGTAACAAATTAGAGGTTATGCGGCTTGAAGATTATTCTTATGCAGAAGAAATTTTTATAAAAATGTACGATTGCTGGAAAGAAAAAAAACAAGGTCACCGCTACCGCTGTATGTCCTTGCTTTACGATTTGTTATACTTTTTAAACTGCAACCAAACCAACCAGTTTATTGATTCAATTACTCATGACAGTAAAATGAACTCGGTAATTGATTATATACACAGTAATTTCCGCCATACTACCATTGATATTTCTTATCTTGCAGGTATGTGCGCTATATCCGAAACATATTTCAGAAAAATGTTTAAAAAAATACACGGTGTTTCCCCCCAACAGTATATAATTAATCTGAAACTAGAATTCGCCTCTCACTTGCTTGGCAGTAATCTTTATACTATCGCCGAAGTGAGCCGAAAATCTGGCTTTAACGACACAAAATATTTCAGCAAACTTTTCAAACAGCGCTTTGGTATAACCCCTAAAAAATACCAAGGTCTGCAACGTTTTGATAATCCGTTTGTGGCACCGCCATCAAGGTAAATTTTGTATTATATTTAATTTACTGCTAATACTTTTAATGGTGATATTTTATGACAAAAGCCATTAAAAGAATGATTACAGACCTTTTTTGCTACATTGCAGGCAGTTTTATATATTCCGCCGCGGTAACGGTTTTTATTTCCCCTAACGAGTTTTCACCCGGTGGATTTACAGGCATTGCAACCCTTTTAAGTTATCTTACAGGTACCTCATCGGGTTTTTACCTGATGTTTCTTAATATCCCTGTTCTTATAATCGGGTTTATTAAATTCGGGCTCTTTTTTATAGCAAAAACCGCAATTGCTACAGTTATGATGTCGGTAGCGCTCACTATTACAGATCTGGTTCTTCCCGCTTTTAAAGTAGATAAAATTTTAGCCGCGGTTTTCGGCGGCATTTTAATGGGAATAGGTTTAAGCCTTGTTCTGTTGCGCGGCGCTACTACAGGCGGTATTGATATTATAGCAAAACTAATAAACAAAAAGGCGCGTCATTTGACCGTTGGTAAACTGATTTTAATTTTTGACGGTTTTGTAATTGCCCTTGCAACCCTTATCTACCGCAACACCGAAAGCGCGCTTTATTCGGTAATAGCAATTTATGCTACATCCGAAGTTCTCGATAAAATGCTTTACGGAAGTGACAAGGGTAAAATCATTTACATTATTACTGACTTTTATAAAGAGGTCAGTGCCGATATAAATACAATCCTTTCAAGAGGGGCAACACTACTAACCGCTAAAGGCGCATACACAGGTCTTGAAAGAACAGTGGTTTTTTGTTCTGTCAGAGTACACGAAGTATCCGCCGTATACGAAATAGCCGATAAATACGATAAAAACGCCTTTATAATAGTAGCAGATGCAGGCGAAATAATCGGCGAGGGCTTTAAAAACACAAAATATGTTTAAAGCCTTATGTAGCAATTGAAAAATCAATTTTTATATGTTAAAATATTAAAACATAAAGAAACCTTTAAAATCATACCTTAAATTAAGTAATGTTTTTTGGAGTGACGGTATGATTTTAAAACGGAAATTAATTACGGTTCTGTTCCCCGCTCTTGCGGTACTGCTAGTATGCATTATAACCGCGCCAAAAAGGGAAAACACTTTAGCCGACGCTAAAATCTCCCCAAAACCGCAAATCATCCTCGATGCAGGCCACGCAGAGTTTAGTTAATACCAAAAATTTAAAAATATCGCCCAAAACGCAACAAGCCACAAACCGCATAAAATAGCGGTTTGT
>JAZQHI010000149.1:0-3693 GCA_045540535.1 Acutalibacteraceae bacterium
TAAATGTCATCTCAACATAAGCGGGAAGGTCAGAGCCTTCTTCACAGTAATCACTGTAACGGCGGTAGAAACTGCCTACTGCTTTGTAGCGGCATATAACTTCAAGGCCTTTGCCGAAAACTTTAGCAGGAAGAACTTCCATAGTAGTGTCTTCAAGATTAGCATTAACGTAATGAGTTTTAATACCAGCGGCATTGATTTTCTCAAAGAAATAAATTGACATACGAAGATTAACATCACCAACACCGTCAATAGTAATACCAACCTGATTTTCACCTGGATCAAATACGCCGTCCTTACCGGTACAATCGTCCTTGAATTTTAGCAAAAAGTTGCCATTATCAAGTTCGAAAACGTCCTTAGTCTTTCCTTTGTAAACAAGTTTCTTTTCCATTTTTATTAACTCCTTTTATTAGAATATAAATTAATTGTTAAATTGTTTTTCAATGTTAGCATTTTTTTCTAAAACTTTTTTTGAATCCTCGGCACGTTTTTTATCGAGTTTTTCTGCTAAAGTTTCATCCGAAATACTAAGCATTTCAATGCATAATAAAGCGGCATTGACTGCTCCGTCAATAGCAACTGTAGCAACGGGTATACCCGAAGGCATCATAACAGTTGAAAGCAAAGCATCAACACCGTCCAACTTACCGCAATTAATCGGAATTCCTACTACAGGTAGGGTAGTATTAGCAGCAATAGCACCTGCAAGGTGAGCAGCCATTCCAGCGGCGGCAATAATTGCGCCGAATCCGTTTTTGCGTGCGTTCATACTAAACTCTCTGGCTTCTGCAGGAGTTCTGTGCGCTGAAAATACGTGTACTTCATAAGGTACATCAAAACTTTTAAGCGTATTAACCGCTTTTTCTACAACAGGAAGATCACTGTCGCTTCCCATTATAATTCCGACTTTTTTCATTTTTAACACCATTCCTTTGCTTTAAACAAAACGCGCCTAAAGAACTAAAATTCAAGTCTGTAAATTTTTTAAACCAAAAAGGGCGCACTAAACCCCAAAAGGTAAAGTGTGCCCAGACGGTCGGCGAAATGTTCTTTGCTTCACGCGGTTAATCCGCTTATCCGTCAGTCACAAAGAACCATATATATTGTATAGTGACATTTTAACATACACTCGATATTTTGTCAACTTATCAATTCAACTTTTATATATATTATATATATTTTTTTAATGCGGTAAAATTTTTTGTTAAATTTGATAGGAAATTTTAATTCAACTCAATAATGGCTGTGCCGTCTTGGTTATATTTTATGCGTTCGCCATCGCAAGATAGAGAATCGATAAAATCCAGATACTCTTTTTTAGAGGCAAAAAGCGGTTTGAATTCGGCGATGATTTTTTTAGCGCGTTCTGCATTGTTTGATAGCAAAAGTTTTAACATTGTAAGTTGCCATTTTGCATTTTTTACGCAGGCTTTCTCCGGGTCAACAATATAATAATCGTTACCGTGAGATTTACCGCTGCTACCTGCAGCATAAGGGTGGACTACAGGCATAATAGAGGATAAATCGCCCATATCAGTGCTACCGGAAGTACAGGTGTTTACATATTGGAAGTTCTCTTCGGGAATTGCTAATTCCGCGGCATCCTGAGCAAGTTTTATCATATTATCATCGTTATTAAGCGGCGCATAACCAAAAGTGTCTTTAATTTCAATATTAGCGCCTAAAGAAAGTGCTCCGCCAATAAGTGCCTGATTAACTTTTTTGTTTGCAGAGGTTATGGCATCAAAAGTAGCACCTCTTACATAGTTTTCAATAGTTACCGTTTCAGGTATTGCGTTAACCATAGCGCCGCCGTTTGTGATAATGTGATGCACTCGTATAGAATCGCTATCTTTAAAAGTTTCACGAATAGCATTTATAGCATTTAATCCGCAATTTGCGGCATAAAGTGCATTTTTGCCTTCCCAAGGTGCACCGCCTGCGTGGGCAGAAACACCTTTATAGGTTATATTTTTGAGCATAAAACCAACATTTGTTTTTACACAGTTGAAACTATCGGAAGTATGTACCATAAATGCAATATCAACACCGTCAAAATAACCGCGGTGTAAAAACTCAATTTTTCCGCCAAGATATTTTATTACACCTTTATTTTTTAATTCATTTCGGTATTCAATATCAAGCATTTCTTCTGCAGGAACGGCACATAAGCGAATTTTACCGCACAAACCGTCCAGCATACCGTCTTCAGTTAAAGCAGCGGCAATGCCTAAAAGCGTGGCAGTTTGGGCGTTGTGACCGCAAGAATGTACAGCACCTGTTTCTTTATCGGAATCGGGATGTGAAGGGCAGATTATAGAATCCAGTTCACCCATAATTAAAACCGTAGGTCCTGCAATACCGGTATCAATATCTGTATAGAAACCTGTAATACCTTCGGCTTTTGTAAGAGTGTAACCAAGTTTTTCAAAAGCATCCTCAAGATATTTAGAGGTTTTGAACTCTTTATAACCAGTTTCGGCATTTTGCCAGATATATCTTTCAGCAGCAAGAATTAACTGCCTATGCTTATCAACCGAAGCAAAAATTTTTTCCATTAGAAAACACCGTCCAAATTTTTTTAATATTATAACATTCTGAATTTAATTGGTCAATTATAATTTAAGGTATTTACATTTTAATAATAAAAAGGTAAAATATAGTAGTGAGGTGATCGTTTTGGCTGAACTTTATAATTCGTGGAATAACTTTTTTAATTCGCTAAGCAATATAAAAAAAGCGGTAGAGCCGTTTGCTTTAAGAAGCGGTTTATCTGCAGACGAAGCGCTTGCATTAATAATTGTTAATGATTTTCCCGAAACCGTTATAAATTCGCAAGAAAATTTCACTAAAATGTTATGCGAAAAAGGGTTACTAGAATATAATGAAAATGGTTTAAAATTAAACCCTAAGGGTAAAATTATTGCAAAATCGGTTAAAGATGCTTTAAAAAAGTTTTAAATATTAAAATTAAGTCATAAAATTGTAAATAAAATTTAAAAACTTTGAAACACGTCTTGACTTTTCCTGACTTTTGTTTTAATATGTCTTACAACAGATAAAAATTCTTTATTAGGAGGAATAAAAATGAATATCAAACCTTTAGCAGATAATGTTGTTATTAAAGCAACTGAAGCAGAGGAAACCACAAAAAGCGGTATTGTTTTAACTGCTGCCGCTAAAGAAAAACCACAGGTTGCCGAGGTTGTAGCCGTAGGCCCCGGTGGTGTTGTTGACGGTAAGGAAGTTAAAATGACCGTTAATGTTGGCGATAAAGTAATTATTGCAAAATATTCAGGAACAGAAATTAAAATTGACGGCGAAGAATATACAATTTTACGTCAGTCTGATATTTTAGCAATCGTAGAGTAAGGAGATTTTTAAATATGGCTAAGAACATTATTTTTGGTGAAGAAGCACGTAAATCTTTACAATCAGGTGTTGATAAACTTGCAAATGCTGTTAAGGTTACTTTAGGTCCTAAGGGCAGAAATGTTGTGCTTGATAAAAAATACGGTGCACCCCTTATCACAAACGACGGTGTTACAATAGCAAAGGAAATTGAACTTGATGACCCGTTTGAAAATATGGGTGCTCAACTTGTTAAAGAAGTTTCTGTAAAAACTAATGATGCCGCAGGTGACGGTACTACAACTGCTACAGTTTTGGCTCAGGCACTTATTAACGAGG
>JAZQHI010000150.1:0-18743 GCA_045540535.1 Acutalibacteraceae bacterium
CCTTAAAGGTTGTAGCACCGATAACCTGAATTTCACCCCTTGAAAGTGCAGGTTTTAAAATATTAGCGGCGTTCATTGAACCCTCAGCAGAGTCGCCCGCGCCGACAAGATTATGAATTTCGTCAATAAAAAGAATTATATTGCCCGCTTCCTTAATTTCTTCAACAAGACCTTTAACGCGGCTTTCAAACTGACCGCGGAACTGAGTGCCTGCAACAAGACCTGTAAGGTCTAAAAGGAAAATTTCCTTATCAAGCAGTCTTGCAGGGGCGGTACGGTTTGCAATTTTGAACGCCAAACCCTCAGCAATAGCGGTTTTACCAACACCAGGTTCACCGATTAAGCAAGGGTTATTTTTACTTCTGCGTGACAGAATTTGTATTGTGCGGTAAAGTTCTTTATCTCTGCCTATAATAACGTCAATACTGCCGTTGCGCGCCTTTTCGGTAAGATTGGTACAATACTGTTCAATAAATCTACGGCGTTTTTTCTTAGGCTTTTCCTGATTTTCAGCCTTAGCATCCTTTTTTTCTGTTTTTGCGCTTTCGTTACCCGAAAGATTACCGAAAATTTTATTAATAAAAGGCATTGCAGGTGCTGTACCTAAATCAAAAGTTTCATCATTTAAAGAGGCATCGTCGATATCCTCATCCATAGACATAAGGTCCATAAACTGCTCGCTCATTTGCTCGATATCCTCGTCCGAAATATTCATTCGTTTAAGCATATCATCAACAGGTTTAATGCCTAATTCCTTAGCACAAACAAGGCAAAGACCGTTAGGTTCGG
The DNA here is from genome assembly GCA_045540535.1 of Acutalibacteraceae bacterium. Lineage (GTDB taxonomy): Bacteria > Bacillota > Clostridia > Oscillospirales > Acutalibacteraceae > UBA737. The sequence goes on from JAZQHI010000150.1 coordinate 790, forward strand.
CATTAGGGTTAGACATATCCGACATAAAAACAACAGCCGGACGTTTTTTGCACTTTGAACAAAGTTTCATTTTTTTAGAACTCCTTGGAAAACTGAAATTAAACTATTTTAAAATAAATTTGTAAAAAATTTAAAAAGAACTGAATTTGCTATATTATCGGGACTGAATATCCAAAGCGGTTTGCCCGTAAAAGATATGATAAGCGAAATTACAAGGCAAAATACTATTGCAAACAGAATACCTTTAACTACGCCGACAACACCGCCAAGGGTGGTATTGAGTTTGCCGACAATACTAAATGAGAAAAGTTTATTAAGAACTTTTGCAAGCATTTTAACAATAACAAGTAACACAAAAATTAAAACAACCGAAATCAAAAGGCTTAAAATTTGGGTAGCAACAGGCTTTACAACCTCTTGCGAAGCGGTTTTTACAGCCGTTTCAACCCCGTTTGCCAGATTTGCCGATATATTATCGGTAAACTTATTAACCGATTCACCGATAATATCCAAATCGCTTTCAACAATAAAATCAGGCAAAGCGTTCCAAGCCTCGTGTTCAGGGGTTTCGCCAACGGCATTAACCGCCGCTTCTATTACAGGCGGCTCTATTATTTTATCATAAACAGTATTACTAATTGGTGTACTGATTGTGAACGCAATAAAAACTGCCGCAATAATACCCACAGTTTCTACAAGCACCTTTACAAATCCGCGCCTTGCAGAAGATATAGCAAAAATTAAAATAATTGCAATAAGTATTAAATCAAGAACTATTGACATTAAAAAACCACCTTTTATGGCAAATCACTTATAAAATTTAAACAATATATCAGATAAAAATTCAAAAATATAAGTTTTTTCGATATTTTCCGGTGTAAAGCAGAAAATTGAGATTCCCGTAAAACTAACTATTAATGTGATCACTGCGCATACTATTCCTACAATAAATGCGCCTTTAATAACACCAATTCCACCACCGAGAATATGGTTATATTTACCTAATTTCCCTATGCTAATTTTCTTATCCACAACACCTGCAATGAAATTAACTACAGCAGAAAGTATAGACAAAATAATGAGTGAATACAAAAGCGATATGATATTGCACGCCAAAGGTTTTACAATATCTTTTGAAGCCGCTTTTGCAACCCCTTCAACACCATCGGACATATAATTGCTGATATTACCGGTAAATTCTGTCACAGAGGTTGTTACAGATTCAATTTCTTCGGTTCTTAAAAAATCGGGCAATGAATCCAAAACCTTATCTACTACCTCTTGGTCAACCATATCATTTAAAATGTTTTGGTCGATATTGTTTTCTTCCAACACATTTTTATCACCAATTTGTTCTTCCAAAATATCATTATTTTCTTCAACAACATCATCAAACACATCAACAATAGCATCCACAACAGGCTTTTCAATAAATTTATCATAGGTAGTATTCGCTAAAGGGGTGCTTATAGCCATTGCCAAAACGCCGGCTAATATATAACCCACAGACTGAACAAGTACCCTTACAAAACCTTGCTTAGCCGAAACCAATGCAATAATCAAAATTAGCGCTACAACAACTAAATCAATTATTACTGTCATTTTCCTCAAATCCCCTTATTTTAATCTAATTTAATATTATCGATTCTATTATCCGTAAGTACTATAATTGAATCGGTTGAAGCCACATTAAACCTCACCGCACCGAAGCCGCAATTGCCTTTGCGCAAAACCTTACCCTCTGTATCGAGTAAGAATATTTCCGTGTCGCTCATACAATAAATATGACTTCCCGATACCGCAATATCACTTATAATTCCATTATAATTAAATTCAGCAACAATTTTTCCCGTAGCAGAAAAGAGCACTATTTTATTATCGGTTTTATCGCTTTCGCGGTTGTAAACCGCAACAAATCTTCCCTTACCTGCTCTGAAAAAAGCAGTTGTGTATTCACTTTTATATTCTTTTGCTTTATAATTATGCCATTTTATAAATTTTGTACTGTTTCCCGTCACAACCGCAAAACTGTTCCTGAAAGAAGAATCAATATTATAAACGAATGTGTTCTGAAAAACTTCTGTATGCTCGGGTGTAGCAGAATTAAAGTTAAGTACATTAAGTTCCGCAGTGTACTGACCGCCGCTTGAATCAAGGGTAGAAACCGCAATCTTTTTACCGTTAGAAGAAAGCGCCACATTATTTACCATATTCTTTGCTGAGTACCATTCATAAATAACGTCCCCGTTTTTGCTGTAAACAGTTACCACCGAAGCATATTTATCCGAATGGGTAGCAATTGCATATCTGCCCGAATCCGAAACCGCCGCAGTTATAATAGATTTTTCGGTTTTAACTGTAGTTTTAAGTTTTTTAAGGCTGAAAATCAAAGCCTCTTTCCCGCCCTGTTCAAAAATCAAAGCCCTTGAAGCGCTTGTTTTTAAAACAGGTTTTTCGTAACCGTGGGTAAACCTTAGCAAATGCTTACCCGAATTTGTAAAGGCATCCAGATTAGTATTCGAAAGCACATAGTAATAAGAACCTTTTGATACGGTATTAACGGTATCGGTACTGCTAAGTTCTATAGGGTGGCTTCCTGTACCGATAACAGCGGTAGCCACCGAAATACTTTCAATTATACCTGCAGGCAATAAATAATTAACAACTAATATAGCCAAAATCAAGCCTGCCGTTATTAAAGCGGTACTTCTAAAATGCTGCTTTTTCTCAATTTTGCGCCCTTTTACAACCTTCATATTAGAATCGGCTTTAACATTGCGCTTTTTATATGAAGGCGTCATATTAATATCACTCGAAGTTTTATTCGTAGCAATGCGGGATTTTTTCACCCTTTTAGGCGAAGAAAACCTACTACGTTTTCTTTTTTTATAATCAGGCATATTCATTCACCTTAAATTCAATTAATAATGTACTTTCCAAAGCATTAATCCCTCGGGCTTAGCGGTTACTCCTGCTAAATCCCGTCTTTTTGATTTTAAAATATCTTCGGTATCAAGTGGGTTAATTTTACCGTCCGACACCTCTATCGCAGTGCCAACGATTATACGAACCATATTATATAAAAACCCGTTTGCCGTAACAGTAAGCAAAATTTCGTCACCGTTTCTTTCGGCAAAACAATCACTAACCGTTCTTACAGTATCTTCAACCGTTCTTCCGCTTGAAGAAAATGCATAAAAATCGTGAGTACCTACAATCCGCTCGCAAAAAGCATTCATTTTATCGGTATCAAGTTTACGTTCTATCTGCCAAGCATAGCGCGACAAAAAGGGGTCTTTTATATTACTGTTTAAAATTCTGTACTTATAAGTTTTGCCCTTTGCGTTATATCTTGCGTGAAAATCTGTAGCAACCTGTTTTACATCCTTTACTGCTATATCCGACGGTAACGCTGAATTTAGTCCTCTTAAAAATGCAGAATCAGGTATATTATCATCACAATCAATATGGCAGCAAAACTCCCTTGCGTGAACCCCTGCATCTGTACGGCTGCAACCTGTAGCACCTGTAGGTTTACCCAAAACTTTAAATAAACCCTCCTGCAAAACCTGTTGCACAGTTATTCCGTTAGGTTGTATCTGCCAACCGTGATAGGCAGTACCATCGTAACTGAGGGTTAGCAACATTCTTTTCATAAGCACTCCAAATTAAAATAAAAAATTAAATAAAATAATTGTTCCGCACATTAAAGCCAAAACAAATGCAGTAACAAAATCGCTTAGTTTCAGGTGCATCTGCTTCATTCGGGTTTTACCCTCGCCCCCGTTATAACAACGGCATTCCATAGCCTCTGCCAATTCATAAGCGCGCCTTACTGAAGACATAAGAAGCGGTATTAAAATAGGCGTTATTGCCTTAATTTTATCAATAAGACCTCCGCTTTCAAGGTCAGCGCCTCTGGCCTTTTGTGCGTTCATAATTTTTTCCGCCTCTTCAATAAGGGTAGGAATAAATCTCAAGGCTATTGTCATCATCATAGCAAGGGTATGAACCGCATTTTTAAGACCGATGTATTTTAAGGGACTAAGCAGTGATTCTATAGCATCTGTCAAATCATTAGGCGTTGTGGTATAGGTAAGCGCAGAACTTATAAAGATAAGCAATAAAATTCTAAGTGCCATAAATACCGACCTGTAAATACCCGAAGCCGTGATTTCAAAAATCCAGAAATTAACCAAAACCTTGCCGCCGTCACTGTAAAACACATTAATAAGGGCGGTGAAAATGAGAATAGGTAAAATTGCTTTCATATTTTTAAGGTAAAGTTTAAGCGGAACTCTGCTCACAAATGCGGTAAAGAAAACCGCCGCTGCTGCGAACACCAAAGCGACCATATTTTTTGCCAAAAATATAAAAACAATAAAAACTACCATTAAAACAATTTTTATTCTTGGGTCAAGTTTATGAATAACCGAACGGCTTTCATAGTACTGACCAAAGGTAATATCTTTAAGCATTGTTATTACCCTCTTTCTTTTCACTTAAAACGCGAACAGCCTTTTCAACCGTAAAAACATTAGTATCAATATCAATTCCCTTTTTCTTTAGTTCCCAAAAAACACGGGTAACAATAGGAACATTAAGACCAATGCTTTTAAGTTCATCGCCTCTCTTAAAAACATTATCTACAGTATCGTACATATAAAGACTACCCTTGTTCATAACAAGCAGTTTATCCGCCAAAAGAGCCATATCTTCCATACTGTGTGAAATAATAATAACCGTAGCGCCAGTAGCAATTCGGTAATCCTTTATAGCCTGCATAACGTTTTCTCGGCCCTTGGGGTCAAGCCCTGCTGTCGGCTCGTCAAAAATTATAACTTCAGGGCGCATTGCCATAACGCCTGCTATAGCCACGCGGCGTTTTTCACCGCCCGACAAATCAAACGGCGATTTATCAAAATACTCATTTTTAATGCCTACTATTTCGCATATTTCCTCGGCTCTTGTTTTAAGTTCTGAACCTGAAAGTCCCATATTCTTAGGACCGAAACAAATATCTTCAAAAACAGTTTCCTCAAAAAGTTGATACTCTGGATACTGAAAAACAAGTCCCACTTTTGAGCGAATTTTCCTGATTTCCTTAGGGTTTGTCCAAATATCTTCGTTTTCAAAAAGAACCTTGCCGTCTGTTGGCTTTAAAAGCCCGTTAAGGTGTTGCACAAGGGTGGATTTACCCGAACCCGTATGCCCTATAATGCCTATGATTTCACCTTTTTCAACACTAAAACTTACATCTTTCACAGCGTCATTCACAAAAGCGCTGTTTTCACTGTAAGTATGGGTAAGATTTTTAACCTCTAAAATTGCCAAATTAATGTTCCTCCAAATGAAGCGCACTTATAATTTCATTAGCTGCTTCTTCTATAGAAATTACATTTGTATTAATTTTAAAACCGTTGTTGCTTAATTCGTATAAAAGTTCGGTTGTTTGCGGAACATCAAGTCCCACATTTTTCAGTTTTTCAACATTTTTGAAAATTTCTTTAGGGATGCCGTCGTCAATTATAACACCGTCGTTCATAACTATAACGCGGTCGGCGTTTTCCGCTTCTTCCATATAATGAGTTATAAGAACTACTGTTATATTTTTTTCGCGGTTAAGCCTTAAAAGTGTTTCAATTATTTCCGCTCTGCCCTTAGGGTCAAGCATAGCGGTAGGCTCGTCAAGCACAAGGCACTCAGGCTCCATAGCGATAATACCTGCTATTGCAATTCTTTGTTTTTGTCCGCCAGAGAGTCTGTGCGGAGTTGATTTTCTGAATTCGTACATATCAACCGCTTTTAAAGCCTCGTCAACACGAACCCTGATTTCTTTAGGGTCTAAGCCTAAATTTTCGGGACCGAATGCGACGTCCTCTTCCACGATAGAGGCTATTAGTTGGTTATCGGGATTTTGAAAAACCATACCGACTTTACGCTTGATTTCAATTTCAAGGTCTTCGTTTTTGGTATTAATACCGTCAACCAAAACGTCACCAAAAGTAGGCTTATTCAGTCCGTTAAGCAATTTTGCCAAGGTAGATTTACCCGAACCGTTATGACCTAAAATAACCGTAAAACTGCCGCGCTCAATATTAATGCTTAAATCCTTAACTGCGGCATAAACTACACCGTCATCAGTGTATTCATAGGTTACATTTTTAATTTCAATTAAACTGTTCATATCTCTTTTTTCCAAATTGTAGTATTTCCTGCAGGAAGTGAAATTCCCTTATCCGTAACATAAAGACCGATTTCGTCGGTAAAAACTTCACCGTCACGCTCAGGCACAACATAGCGTTTTACCATATAGTTAAGTATTGTAGGCGAAAGTCCGCCTGTGTAAGAATTAAGGAAGAAGAATATAGCATCGCGGCTTAAAAGTTTACCCGTTTCGGTTAGCAATTCCGCTAAACTTTGCTCTAATTTCCAAACCTCGCCACCGGGACCTCTTCCGTAAGAGGGTGGGTCCATGATAATAGCGTCGTAAGTGTTGCCGCGCCTGATTTCCCTTTTTACAAACTTTAAGCAATCGTCTACCAACCAACGCACATTTTTATCAGCAACAGAACTAGCAACTGCGTTTTCTTTCGCCCACTGCACCATACCTTTAGAAGCATCAACATGGGTCACCTTAGCGCCCGCCTTTAAGCAAGCGACCGTAGCGCCGCCCGTATATGCGAAAAGGTTAAGAACACTTACTTCCCTATTGGCTTTTTTTATGAGTTCTTCTGCCAAACTCCAATTTACCGCCTGTTCAGGAAAAAGACCCGTATGTTTAAAGCCCATAGGTTTCAAACGGAAAGTAAGGTCACCGTAATTAACACTCCATACGTCAGGTACATTTTTAAGTTTTTCCCAATATCCTCCGCCCGATGTAGAACGGTGATAAATAGCGTGCGCCGAATTCCAACGCTTATCGGTTCTTTTGCCCGACCATATAATTTGCGGATCGGGACGGATAAGTATAATATCCCCCCAACGTTCGAGTCTTTCACCCGAATCCGCATCTATTAATTCATAATCTTTAAAACCTTCAACTGTTCTCATTTATTTCTTTCCTAAAAAATTGATTGTTGTTTTTGTGTGTTATCCCCGAAAGGAATTCCTAAATGGTCATAAGCCAATTTTGTAACACAGCGTCCTCTGGCAGTTCGGGTCAGAAAACCTATTTGCATTAAATAAGGTTCGTAAACATCTTCAATAGTTACCGCTTCTTCACCGATAGCCGCCGCCAAGGTATCAAGTCCAACAGGACCACCACCGTAATTGGTAATAATTGTGCTAATCATCTTGCGGTCAAACTCATCAAGACCCAGTTCGTCAATTTCAAATCTGGTAAGTGCCGCTCTTGCGGTTTTTTCGTTTATAACACCGTCAAACTCGACCTGAGCAATATCCCTTACCCGCTTTAAAAGGCGGTTAGCAATACGCGGTGTACCTCTTGAACGGGATGCAATTTCAAGTGCGCCGTCCTTATCAATTCCAATATCAAGTATTCCTGCCGAACGGATAACTATTTCTGCCAACTGTTCGGGTGTGTAAAGGTCAAGTCTTAAAAGTACACCGAAACGGTCACGCAAAGGTGCGGTAAGTTGACCTGAACGGGTTGTAGCGCCAACAAGGGTAAAATGCGGAACGTCAAGCCTTATTGACCTAGCAGACGGACCTTTTCCGATTATGATATCAAGCGAAAAATCCTCCATAGCAGGATATAAAATTTCTTCTACATTACGCGAAAGGCGGTGAATTTCATCAATAAATAGCACATCGCCCTCTTCAAGTGAGGTAAGAATTGCAACAAGGTCGCCCTGCTTTTCTATAGCAGGACCTGATGTTACCCTTAAATTAACCCCCATTTCCCTTGCAATAATTCCCGCAAGGGTGGTTTTGCCAAGTCCCGGTGGGCCGTAAAGCAAAACGTGGTCAAGACTTTCTTTGCGTTGTAAAGCCGCTGTTATATAAATTTTCAGGTTTTCCTTAGCCTTATCCTGACCGATATATTCTGCCAAGGTTTTAGGTCTTAAGGTGAGTTCTGCCGAATCCTCATTAAAACTGTAATCGGGAGAAACTATTCTGTTTTCAAAATCCATTTCTTGCTCTATCAAAACTTAAAACCTCCTTGCTAAAACCTTTAATGCCTGTTTTATAAGTTCGTCGGTAGAAAGAGTACCGTCAAGTTTAGCAACCGCCGCCATAGCATCGCTCTTGCCGTATCCTAAAGCCATCAACGCTTCTATCGCTTCTGCAGATGATGTATTCGCAACGCTTTGCTTTACTGAAGACGCCTTTATATTGTCCCCAACTACCGTGTCACTTACCTTGTCCTTTAATTCCAAAACAATTCTTTGCGCCAATTTAATACCGACTCCCGCCGCGGCGGTTAAGGTTTTAGGGTCGTTACCTGCAATACTTAAAATTAATTGCGAGGGAGTAAATTCCGAAAGAATTGCAATACCGATTTTAGCCCCTACTCCATTTACCGAAGTTATAAGTTTAAAAGCATTAAGTTCTTCAATGTCCGCAAAGCCGTAAAGATCCATAGCGTCTTCTCTTACTGCCAAATGGGTGTACAAAAACATTTCTTCATTAACGGGTGGCAAATTATAAAGGGTATTTTTAGTTACAAAACATCTGTAACCAACCCCTGCGCACTCAATAACAACCGAATTCGAATCCGCAAATAAAAAATTACCTCTGAGAGATGCTATCATTATTTCTTTGCCTCCAGACCAAGTTTTGAAAATTTTGTTGTACCGCTATGGGCGTGGCAAACTGCAAGCGCCAAAGCATCAGCCGTGTCATCGGGTTTTGGAACACTTTGAAGTTTAAGTAAGTTTTTAACCATTTCCATTACCTGACGTTTTTCTGCCTTACCATAACCCGTAACCGCTTGTTTTACCTGAAGCGGTGTATATTCAAAAATAGGGATCCCCCTGCTTTCTGCCGCTAAAACAATAACGCCTCTTGCTTGTGCCACGTCAATCGCCGTGGTTGTATTGGTATTAAAATAAAGCCTTTCAATAGCCAAAACCTCAGGTGAATATTTATCAATTATATAAAGCATATCATCGTAAATAGATTTAAGCCTTTTAGGAAATCTTTCCCCCGCTTTAGTGGTAATAGCGCCATAACCCAAAACCGAAAATTTGCAGGCGGTATAATCAATAATCCCATATCCCACAATAGCATATCCAGGGTCAATTCCTAAAATCTTCAACTCTATTCACCGCCTATATTTATAATCTTTAATATTATATCACAATTATATTGTTAGGGCAACATTTTTTTACATATTTTAGTGTCATAAAACAAAGCCCCGAATATATTCGCAAAAAATGTCCAAAAACTAAAAATTACTTGACTTTTTGCGCTTTTCAATGTATATTGTATTCTGGTTAGATGGTGTAAATTTAAAACTTAATAAACAAATAACCAAAGCATCTGTGTAGAAAGAATGTAACTTCCGTTCTATGCCGTAGTTTCCGAATGAAAATTTCGAGAAAACTATGAAAAACCCTTTGTTCAGGGCATTGAACCCAGAAGTTGCAGGTATCGCACAGGGTAGATTTTTGAAGGTAGTACGTACTAAACGTTCTATTAAAACCGGAGAAAATCAAAAATTTATTCTTGTGTCGACACTTAGCGCCGCGGATTTACCGCTGCCGTGTTGAACAAAGGGGGATGCTTTTGATGGAAAAAGAAAATATTGTAGAACTTAAAGATGTTTCTGTCGCGTTTGACGGTGAGCAGATACTTGACGGTCTTAACCTTGAAATTAAGGATAAGGAATTTATAACCCTTTTAGGACCATCAGGTTGCGGAAAAACCACCACTCTCCGTCTTATTGCAGGATTTTTAGAGCCTGACAGCGGCGAAATTATCTTTGACGGAAAGAAAATTAATGGTGTTCCTGCTTACAAGCGTCAGGTAAACACCATTTTTCAACGTTATGCTTTATTTCCGCATCTTAACGTTTACGAAAATATCGCTTTCGGTTTGCGGATAAAGAAAATGAAAGAAACCGAAATCAAACAAAAGGTTGACGAAATGTTGGAACTTGTTAACCTTAAAGGTCTTGAAGACCGCAGTATTGATACCTTATCAGGCGGTCAACAACAACGTGTGGCAATTGCGCGTGCTATTGCAAATACACCGCGTGTTCTGCTTCTTGACGAGCCTCTTGCAGCGCTTGACCTTAAACTTCGCAAAGAGATGCAAAAGGAACTCAAAAAAATCCAACAACAGTTAGGTATTACCTTTATTTTTGTAACTCACGATCAGGAGGAAGCCCTTACAATGTCCGACCGCGTTGTTGTAATGGCAGGCGGTAAAATCCAGCAAATAGGCACTCCTGAAGATATTTATAACGAACCTATAAACGCCTTTGTTGCTGACTTTATTGGTGACAGCAACCTTATTGACGGTATAATGGTTAAAGACCTTTTGGTTAATTTCTTGGGTGTTGATTTCGAGTGTGTTGACACAGGCTTTGGCACTAACAAACCCGTTGACGTAGTAATAAGACCCGAAGATGTTATTCTTGTTCCGCCTGAAAACAGCCAAATGAAAGGTACAGTTACCTCGGTAATTTTTAAAGGCGTACATTTTGAAATGGACGTTATGGCAAACGGCTATAAATGGTTGGTTCACAGTACAAAAATGGAACAGGTAGGTGCAGAAGTAGGAATTTATATCGAGCCGGAAAATATTCAGATAATGAACAAGCCCCGTTCGAAAGATGAGGAGGCTATCGGAATTGACGAGTAAAAAGAATATTTGGCTGACAGGTCCGTATATTATCTGGATAATCGGCTTTATAACCTTACCTATCCTAACTATTTTTTACTACGCATTTACAACGCCTGAGAAAAGGTTTACCTTAAATAACATAATAAATGCCGTAACCGATACTGCAAATTTAAAAGCGTTGGGATTAACCTTTTTGTTAGCGGCTTCTGCCACCCTTATTTGCTTGCTTTTGGCGTATCCTTTGGCTATCTGTTTAACAAAACTAAAACTTAAACGCAAAAACTTTTTTGTTTATCTTTTTGTGTTACCTGTTTTTATGAACTTTATGCTGCAAATGATAGCGGTAAATGTAATCATTGAAAACAACGGTATAATTAATTCGTTTTTATCGGCATTAGGCTTGCCAACCTTAAAAATTGCAAGTACCTTTGCCGCTATACTTATAGGCACAGTTTATATTTACTTCCCCTTTATGCTACTGCCTATTTATAACACCGTTTCCCGAATTGATAAGGATTATCTGAATGCTTCAAAAGATTTGGGTGCTAACGGATTTAAAACCTTTTTCAAGGTTATGTTGCCTCTTACAATGCCGGGTGTTGTGAGCGGTGCTACAATGGTTTTTGTACCCGCTATTTCAGACTTTGCTATTGCAGAAATGCTTGGCGGCGGAAAAATAATGCTTGTGGGTAATATAGTAGAAATGAGTTTCACTAAGGGACATTATTATCAAGGCTCAGGCTTAGCGCTTTTGCTTATGGTATTTGTTCTTATAAGTTCGCTTATTCCTACTGATGATTCTAAGGCAGAGGGAGGCGCTTTCATAATATGAAAAAACTTTTTCCTGCTTTACGAAGCGTTTATATTTGCATAATGTTTGCCCTTTTATATCTGCCTGTTGCAGTTATGATAATACTTTCCTTTAACAAATCGGGTTCGTATTACGAATGGGGCGGTTTTTCATTTGACAGATATATTTCCCTGTTTAACAACAGGATTATTATGGATGCCCTTGGAACAACCGTTGTTTTAGGTATTTCCTCGGCTGCGATAGCGACTATACTTGGTACTGTTGCCTGTGTTGGTTTACTTTCAATGAAAAAGAAATTAGAAAGCCTTATTACAACCGTTGGCAATATACCTCTGCTTAATGCAGATATCGTAACGGGTATTTCCTTAATGCTTTTCTTCACAGGTATTTTCGGCAGAATGAGCAATGCCACACTTCTTATATCCCACGTGACACTTATTATGCCTTATGTAGTGCTTAATGTTTTCCCGAAACTTAAACAGTTTGACAAAAGCATTTATCAAGCCGCTTTAGACCTTGGTGCTTCACCTATAAAGGCATTTTTCAAGGTTATTTTGCCCGATATTTTGCCAAGCGTTTTAACAGGCTTTTTATTAGCACTTACAATTTCTATTGATGATTTTACCATCACTTATTTTACCAAAGGTCAGGGACTGAATACCCTTTCCACATTGATTTATACTAACCGCGCGCGCGGTATTCAACCCGAATACTTTGCAATGGCTTCAATTATGTTCATAGCGGTTCTTATTATGATACTTGTTATTCAGGTTGTTAATATGCGTTCAACCGTTAAACACAGCGTTAGAAAGGAAAAAAATTACTGAATTGAAAAAGAATATTTTTAAACTCATTTTAAATCTTACTTTAGTTTTACTAATAACTGTTCTCCCCCTTGGAATTACAGGTTGTTCTTCAAAGGAAACCCTTTATTACTTTACTTACGGTGACTATTTAAACCCAGAAGTTTATTCCCTTTTTGAAGAAGAATACGGTATAAGGGTTGTGTATGACGAATATGCCGCCCCCGAAGATATGTATGCAAAGTTTACTTCGGGTTCTGCAAAATATGACCTTATTTGCACATCGGAATATATGCTCGAAAAATTAATCGGTGAAGGAAGACTTGCCGAAATCAATTTCGATAATGTTGAAAATATTTCAAATATAAATGAAAATCAACTCGAATCCACCCGAGCCTTTGACCCCGAACTAAAATATACCGTACCTCACTTTTGGGGAACTGTTGGTATACTTTATAACACCGAAAAGGTAGCCGCCGAAGATGTTAAAAGTTGGAAAACACTCTTTAACGGCAAGTATTCGGGAAGAATTGTTATGCCTAACAGCGAACGTGATGCATTTTTTGTTGCACTTAAAGCATTAGGCTATGACCCCAACACCAAAAACGAAGACGAACTTAAAGCGGCGGCTAAACTTTTGCGCGAGCAAAAAAGTGACGTTGAAGCATACTTGCTGGACCAAGCGGCACGAATTAAAATTGTTTCCGAAAATGCAGATTTAGCGGTAGTATACAGCGGTGAAGCATACCTTGCTGCAAAGGCTAACGAAAAAATTGCTTACGCTATTCCTGATGAAGGCACTTGTATGTGGCTTGATTCTTTGGCGATACCGAAAGATGCCCAAAACAAAGAATATGCCGAAATGTTTATTAATTTCCTCTGCCGCGAAGATATTGCAAAACTCAACTTCGAATATATTTATTATACAACTCCCAACAAGGCACTTATAGATAACCTTGCTCCTGAAATTACTTCCAATAAAGCGATGTTCCCCGATGATGACGTTCAGAAAAAAGGTATTGTTTTTAAATACTTAGGAACAGAAATCGAACAACTTTACGCAGAACTCTGGAAAGATATTAAATCATAGCAAAAAGCCATCTTGCTTAGCAAGATGGCTTTTAATCATTTAAGTAACATATTAAAAATCATAAATATCAGCGGTATGGTAATGCATGAAAGTACGTGAGAAATTAGTGCCATACCTGCCGCTACAGAAGTATCCTTACCGTAAGCACTGGGAACTACTATTGTGTTAAGTCCTAACGGCATTGCGAGTGAACAAACGGTACATAATGCAAGCGGATAACTTATAGGTATAAATTTAAGTATGATAATAGCCGCCAGAGGAATTACTATAAGTCTTATTACCGAAACTATGTAAACCGAAATGTTTTTAAGGGTTTTTACCAAATCAATTTTTGCAATCGTAATACCTGTAAGAAGCATTGCTATCGGTGACATACAATTTCCAAGCGTTGTAACTACAGATTCAGCAAATGTTGGAATAGGTAAATTTAAAAGACCTAAAATCATTCCTATAAACATTGCAATAAACATAGGATTTATAAGGTTTTTAAGACTGGATTTTAAACTCTTTTTGCCCTCTGTGTCAGACATTAGCAAACTTGGTACGCCCCAGACGTAAATAAAAAACCAAAAAGGCAATACAAAAATTAAATATTCCATAAACACGTCGGGAAAAAGTGCCGCAACAACCGCATTGCCCATAAAACCGAAGTTCGAAAAGGCAAGACCGTAGGTATAAATATTTCTGATATAATTATCCTTAGAACAAACCTTTGCGAAAACTATAGCAATTGGAATAGTGATTAAAATCACAACTAAACCGCAAACTATATACTGCCATGCCGTACCCATTTTTTTAATGGTAAAGTTTTGCATAAAAGTTCCCAAAACCAAGGCAGGAATAAAAACATTATTTTCAAATTTGGAAAGTAACGCCGCCGAGTTATCGGGAATTATTTTAAATCGGCAAAGAATAAAACCTATAACTATAAGTGACATTAAAAATGCCATTTGGTTAATCGTTGATAAAAAAACCGTCATAAAACAGAACTTCCTTCCCATTCAGGTGCCGCAGGCACTGACATAATATCTGCAATCGTAGGCGCCAAATCAAGAATAGATACACCGCTTAATTCCTTACCAGCCTCAAATTCTTTACCAATAAAAAACATCGGTATTGTCATATCTTCATCCAACTCGGTTCCGTGTGAACGGTCGTGACCGCCGTGGTCAGCAGTTACAATTACGGTGTATTCGTCCCCTGCCGCTTCGTAAACACGTTTTATATTTTCAACTGCGGCGTTTATATATCCAAGATACGCGTCACTCATCCAACCGTTGTCGTGACCGCCCTTTTCGTCTGTTTCAACCATATAAAGAAATACAAAATCGGGGTGACTTTTTTCTATTCTTTCTAATGCCATATCGGTGAGCAAGCCGTCGGTAGCATCTTCCGAATAAGCATTAATATATCCCGAAAACTTAAGAGATGCAGGTCTTGAAATATCCCTTAAAGGTTCCCAACCGTAATACATAGCGCTAACACCGCCACTATTTTTAATCTGCTCAAAAAGACCGTTAATAGGGCGCGCAAAAGGAATATAAAGATTAGTGGTTATACCGTGCCTTTGAGGTGGTACACTGTGAAACATTGATAAATGGCAAGGAAGTGTTACTGACGGAAACACCGTTCTTGCATTCAAAGTATATGAGCCGATACGCATCATTTCTTCACAAAAGGGGTTTTTACAATTCAAAAAACCGTCAGGACGCATACCGTCCACAGAAATTAAAATTACTTTTTTCATAATTTATCACCTAATATCTGATTTCTTTTAAAATTTTATTTCTTGCTTTCACCTTGCTGGGTAAACTTTCAACCTCAGCCGCTAATGCCATAGCGATAGCATCTAAAAGGCAAATGTGCGCAAGTCTTGCCGATACCGCCTCAACAGGATAATTTACTTCATCCGCATATACCGACACCGCAATATCGCTTTCTTTATATAAAAGGCTATCCGCAAAACTTGTTACCGCAAGGGTGGTAGCCCCCGCTTTGTTGGCATGGCGAACAGCATCTACTACCGCTTTGGTTCTACCGCTATGAGATATTGCCAACACAACATCCCCTGCCTTTAAATTTACTGCAGTAACATTCATAAACAAAATATCGGTATAAGCATTAGTAAAAAAGCCTAATTGCGACAAACGGTATTGCACATCGGTTGCTATTATCGAAGATGTTCCAAGTGCAAAAATAAAAATTCGCTTAGCGGATGAAAGTTTTTCGGTAATTTTTTTAATTTTTTCGTAATCGAGCATATTTTTGGTGCCTAACAAAGTGTTAATACCCGAATCAAATACTCGGTTTACAGTTTCTTCGGTATTGGTTTGCGAAAGTATTTCCGTAAGCGAATTTTTTTCATTACCGCTTCCCAACTCACGCGCCAACTCGATTTTAAGTTCCGAAAAACCGCCTAACCCCACAGATTTACAAAAACGTATAACCGCAGAAGATGCAACAAAACAAGCCTCTGCTAAACTGTGAACTGTCATTCCTGTCACTGTTTGGGGTGAATTTAAAACAAAATCGGCAACCTTACGTTCGGCGGCTGTAAAATTATAATAATTTTTTTGTATTCTCTCGGTAATTACACTCACCTCATTTTTGAAACAAAATTCTAATAAAATTTTCTAATTAGTATTTTATTCTAATACTCCTTATTTGTCAAGCATTATTAAAGGCTATTTTGCAAAAAAGCAAAATAGCCTTAAAAACATTTTAAATTGCTACGCTAAATTCGGTTACCTTGTCCTTTAAATGTTCAGCATAACCTATAAGAGTAAGTTCGGCGGTATCGGTTTCGTTATCGTAAAGCGCTACTGTTACCGAAGCATTTGCAACGTGTGGCACATCTTTCATATCATCAAGCGAAATTCCAAGCCAGTTGCAACGAACTGCACGTACAACTCCGCCGTGAGTTGCAACAAGAACGGTTTTACCCTCATTCTCACGAGCGATTTTTTTAAATATTTTTTCACTTCTCAACGAAACTTCAGCCGATGTTTCGCCGTCACCACAACGGGCGTTTCCAACGTCATTAGCCCATTTTGCAAATTCTTCAGGGTACTCTTCCCATAAATCTTTTATGTACTTGCCTTCCCAACAACCTGCACTGAATTCGCGTAAATCCTTTTCGGTTTTAATAGGTATTTGCAAAGCATCTGCTATCGGTTTTGCAGTATCAATAGCGCGGCATAAATCACTTGAATAAATGGCATCTATTTTATAATTTTTTAAAATATATTCTGCTGTATCGCGCGCTTGCTCCAAGCCAATTTCAGTTAGCGGAACATCGCTTTGACCTGCAAACTTTTTCTCCATATTAGTAGTGCTGTAACCGTGACGTACAATAATAAACTTAACCATTTTTATACCGCCCTCGCCAAAAATTTGAGTTTATTATATATTACGCCATTTTAAAAGTCAACTTTTTTAATAAAATGCTTGCAATAATTTTCCGTTAGTGCTATTATTCAAATATTATATATTTGGAAGTGACCTTATATGCCATATCTGTATTTATTAACTGCAATAATTTTTTCGGCTTCTTTAAGCATTTTGGGTACTTGTTTTAATGCGAAAAACAAAAACAGAAAACACGTTTCTAATCTTTATAATTTTCTTATTGCTTGCAGCGTGTTTTTAAGTTGGGCTATAATTTACATATTCGACTTTTCATTTGAGCCGCGCGTTTTATTCTACTCTGTGGGTTACGGAATTTGTTATACTTTAGCAATGATAGGTCATATTAAGGCTTTAAAAAGCGGTTCGGTTGCACTTACTGCTTTTATTAAACAGTTATCCCTTGTATGTGTATCATTTTGGGGATTTGCTTTTTGGGGCACTAAACTCACTGCCAATACAGGTTTAGGTCTTGTCTTGATAGCAATAGCGCTAAGCCTTTGCTTTTTTACAGGTCACAAAAAAGCGGATGAAGAACGTAAAACCGCAACTGTCACACTTAAATGGGTAATTTACGCGGTAATATTGCTTATAGGCAACGCGGGTTGTTCAATTGTTCAAAGATACGAACAAATGGCTTTTAACGGCAAGCACGGCAGTATGCTTATGGTATTCGCTTCCCTTTTCTCAGCAATAGTTTGCCTTTTACTTTATCTTAGAGAGGATAAATCGAGTTTCAAACCCGTTATTCGCGATTCTTGGTACTTCCCTGCCGCCGCGGGCATTAGCAGTGCAGTACTAAATCTCTTTATAATTTTAATGGTTTCTACTACCCTGTCGCCGAGTGTTATCTACCCAGGAATTGCGGTTGGAGGTCTTACCATTACCACCTTAGTATCTGTTATATTCTTCAAGGAAAAACTTAAAGTGTCACAATGGTTAGGTCTTGGCGTAGGTGTAATAGCACTTATATTCTTAAATTTAAAATAACATCAATATAAAAAATAAGTCGGTTCTAATTAGAACCGACTTATTTTTTATATTGATGTTATTTTAAATTTAAGAATATAAGTGCTATTACACCTACGCC
>JAZQHI010000151.1:0-4511 GCA_045540535.1 Acutalibacteraceae bacterium
GTTAATTATACCGTTAACACTTTCTGCAATAGAGTTTCTGGTTTTTTTTAGTCCCTCTTTAATTTTACTGAAAAATCCCATAAAATCACCTTGAATTTATTTTATATCATCTAAGAAAAAACTTTGGGAATCTGCTATTTCGCCCTTTTCGTTAATAACCGAAATTCTGAAATAACCATCATTTTCTTTAAGTGTGAAAACTGCTTCATTTATAAAACAGTCATCATCGGCATTAACGGTTGCTGCTCTGCGTCCTCTTGTAGAAATATTGATTTTTTTAGCGTTTGAACATTTTACATGAACGGTTAAATCCTCAACCGAAATTTCATAAATTTCAGGTCCTGTAGAGGTATAAAAATCACCGTCAAGCAAGGCTTTAATAATCTTACCGTACTCTAATTCATCGGCATTTACCATAACGAATGTACCGAAACAGTCATTCTTCTTTTTGTTGTGGTTATCGTCACCCGAAGTTGCAAAAATCTTTTTGCCGTCCCTTAAAAAATCGTCCACAACGTTTATATCGTATTCGTATATACCGCCCGCATTAACAGAGGAATTGTAAATCTCAACCCCCCAAAGACCTTCGTAACCACAATAGTCGCCATAATTTTCAAGTGACCAACGCGGATGGTTATACGCTACAAAGAAACCGTTTTCATTAGCGGTTTTTATGATATTGTTAATACCCTCAGCCCCGTAAACGCGTTCAAAATCCTTTTCAGGCCTTTTAAAAGCCGCGCGGCGCTCCTTTGCAGAAAAATGGTCATAAACTTCATTGTAGCAAACATTATAAACATTATCCTGCTCTTTAGCGTAAAGGTTTAAGTGGCAAACTTTCATTGCCTGATTAGTAAGTGTGGATTGCTCGGGAAACTGCTTAATAGCAACTTCGCAACTGGTTATTGTAAGAAAATCCTCATCATCAAGATAAGAATTATTATTTAAATGCTCGTGGTCGGTTATAGCCAATATACTGTATCCGTGAGCCTTATAATATTCTTTAAGTTCTTTAGGTGATAGTATTCCGTCCGACAAATTACTATGGCAATGTAAATTGCCTTTATATAAGTTACCGTTTTTACCAAATAAGATTTTTTTCATTTATTATGCTCCCTTATTACCCTCAAGCAATTTCTTTTCAAGTTCTGCAACATTAAGTTCAAGCAGTTTTGTAACGCCCTTTTCTTGCATAGTAACACCGTAAAGCATATCTGCGGCTTCCATAGTGCCGCGACGGTGGGTTACGCAAATAAACTGGGTTGCAAATTCAGATTTTTTCATATAATCTGCAATTCTGTCAACGTTTATATCGTCAAGCGCGGTATCAACTTCATCAAGGAAGCAGAACGGCGGCGCGTTAAGGCGCATAATTGCAAAGTAGATTGATAATGCTACTATTGCCTTTTCGCCACCCGAAAGACCGTCAATACTAGGTACATTTTTACCAGGCAATTTGACGTTAATATCAATTCCACTTTCAAGAACATTTTCAGGGTCGCTAAGGCTAAGGCTAGCAGTACCGCCACCGAAAAGTTCCGTAAAAGTTTTAGAGAAGTTTTCACTGATTTTGGTGAAGCCCTCGGTGAAAATATCACGCATTTGAGTTGTTAACTGATTAATAAGTTTGTAAAGTTCTGCGCGGGATTTTTCAACATCGTCAATTTGAGCCGAAAGAAAATCGTAACGTTCTTTTACTTCCTTATATTCTTCAATAGCCGAAACATTAACATTGCCAAGATTTCTGATTTTACCCTTGATTTCCGCAAGTGTCTTTTTCGCTTCGGTCGGGTTTTCGGGCTCGGTTGCTACCTTTTCGGCCTCGCTTCTTGTTAACTGATACTCGTCATAAAGTTTGCGGATAACCTCGTCATACTCTTTAAGCATAACTTCCTTACGCTCGGTAAGACGTGCCAACTCGCCACCGATTTGTTCACGGCGAAGTGTTTTTTCCCTTTCGCTGTTGCGAAGTTCAATACCTGCTTTTTCGGTCTGATTACGTTTTTCAAGCATTTCGTTAATACTTTCTTCGCTTGAAACGATTTTCTTTTTAAGACCCTCTATAACAAGATTTGTTTCAGAGATTTTTTGCATCAACTCTTGGTTTTTAACACCGATTTCTGCAATTTCTCTATCAATTTCGCCGCTTCTGATACTTCTGGTGGAAATAAGGTTTTCAAGGCTTAAAGCCACCGAATTCAGTTGCTCAATATCCTTATCGGTTTCTATAACCGACAGTTTTATTGAAGTGATTTCTGCAGTCAGTTTTTCGCGGCTTTCGTTAAGACTGTCCCTACCGCCTGTCATTTTATCAATAGCAGACTGAAGTTCCTGCTTTCTAGCATCAAGTTCAGCAATTCTTTGCATTGCTTCGCTCGATTGCTTTTTAAGTTTTTCTAACTTTTCTAAGGAAGATTCCCTTTCACTTGAAAGTTGTTTTAACGCAGATTTTACGTTATTACGTAAATCGTCAATTCTTTTAAGTTCTGCCAAAGCGCGAATTTTATCCTCATTAACAGTTGTAAGTTCGGCTTTAGCGGCAGTAATATCGGCTTCGACTAATGCCACAGCCTCATTAGCGGCGGTTAGTTTTTGAGCCAATTCTTCTGAATTCCTTAGTGAATTTTTAATCTCGGCTTCCATTTTTTCAATATCGGAAGTTCGGCTTAAAATACCTGCATTTTTAACAAGTGAACCACCCGTTAAAGAACCGCCGGGATTAATTACCTGACCGTCCAAAGTAACGATTTTAATTCTGTAACCGAATTTTTTAGCAATAGTAGCGGCACTGTCAATATCTTCTGCAACGATAGCGCCACCCAAAAGATATTTAATAATCTCGCGGTATTTTTCGTCGGTTTCAACCAAATCCGAAGCAATGCCGACAAAACCGTACATATCTTCGAATCCGTTTTCTTTAAATTCACGAGATTTTATTGTTGCAACAGGCAAAAATGTTGCTCTGCCGCCACCCGAAGTTTTAAGGTAATTTATAGCGCGCTTAGCGTCTGCCTCGGTTTCAGTTATAACGTTTTGTATAGCCGCCGCCAAAGCAGTTTCAATTGCAATACTATATTCCTTTTCAACCTTAATAAGTTTGGACACCGGACCGCAAATGCCCTTTAAAATGCCCGTTTCAGCCTGCTTCATTACCTGTTTTACAGCGTGACCGAAACCTTCCATATTATTTTCAAGTTCTCTTAAAATCTGAACTCGGCGGCGTTTAGCCTCAATATCAAGGTTTAAAGTTTCAAGTTCCTGTTTTAGTGTTTGCGCTGTTTGTTCTTTAGAAGCAAGGCGCATTTCATAACCCTTTAAAGAATTATTATTACTTTCAATAATTTCCTCAAATTTATTAAGTAACTGCTCGGTTTCCGAAAATTCGCCGTCAAGTTTTAATAACTCGTCTTCATATTTTAGAATTTGCTCTTGCGAATTCGAACCGCGCTGTGTAATCTCTTCAATAGTAGTATCCGCCGTAACCATTGAAACGCGCATATCTGCACTTTCTGCCGACAAAGTATTGAGTGCTCTAATCTCGTTTTCAATTTTACGGGAAATACTGTCACTGCTGCTAAGCAGTTCTGAAAGTTCGTTTTCAAGGGAGCGAAGTTTTTGCTCAAGTTCAGCGCGTGCCGCCTGTTTTGTTTCGGATTCTGAACGCTTTTGTTTAATTTCTTCCAAAGCGTCATTATCAGAACGGCTTAGAACCTGTTTTTCATCCTCCAAACGAGCAATTGTTTCATTATTATGTGCAATATTATTTTCAATAATAGTAATTTCGCCGTTTTGCTTAACTATTTCTTCGTTAGTAGAGGAAATTGCAAGCCTCTCACCTTCAATTTCAGAGGTGAGTCTTGCAAAATAAGCGGTGTTTTGTTCGCTCTTGCGGTCAAATTCTTC
The DNA here is from genome assembly GCA_045540535.1 of Acutalibacteraceae bacterium. Lineage (GTDB taxonomy): Bacteria > Bacillota > Clostridia > Oscillospirales > Acutalibacteraceae > UBA737. The sequence continues at coordinate 3,904 of JAZQHI010000151.1, forward strand.
CAAGGCTTCTTCAATTTCTTTATAATCAAGTTGAGCCGCGGCAATTCGGCTCTCGTGACGTCTTAAAGTTTCCTTAGAATTATTAAGTGTGTAAAGCCAAAGTCCGATTTCAAGACCTTTTTTCTGCTCGGCAAGTTCCAAAAAGCGTTCGGCTTTTCGGCTTTGTTCTGCAAGAGGACCTACTCGCGACTTTAATTCGTCAAGAATATCGTGAAGTCTTAACAAATTTTCTTCTGCGGCGGTAAGTTTTCTTTCGGCTTCGATTTTACGGTAACGGTATTTTGATATACCCGAAGCCTCCTCAAAAATATCGCGGCGTTCACCCGATTTTGAACTTATGATATTATCAATTTTACCTTGACCTATCATTGAATAACCGTCACGTCCAAGACCTGTGTCCATAAAAAGTTCGTGTATATCTTTAAGGCGCACAGAAACACCGTTAATAGCGTACTCACTTTCGTGTGAACGGTAATAACGTCTTGTAATAGCAACAAAATCATTGTCAAAATTAAGGGTTCTGTCAGCATTATTAATATTAAGGGTTACCTCGCAAAAGCCGTGCGGACGGCGAGTTTCGGTACCGCCGAAGATAACATCCTCCATCG
>JAZQHI010000152.1:0-5441 GCA_045540535.1 Acutalibacteraceae bacterium
TTACCAGATGAATGGTAGGGTATATGGCGATACCGCTAATAAATTGCTTATAACCGAAGATGAAATGGTTAATGCGTTTAAGGAAATGTCAAATTTATTTACAATTTATGATATTCCTTATGAAGTTAGTAACTTCTATCAACATTTCAGAAGCGGTTCTATACCGATAGGTATATCAGGATTCAATACTTATATGACACTGCTTAATTCCGCACCCGAAATCGCGAACTCTTGGAGTGTTGCACCGTATCCGGGTTATCTTGATGAAAACGGCAACGTACTTCGTTATATCAGCGGTGCGCAGTCTACTGCAGTTATTTTCGAAAGCACTGAATACGAAAAAGAATCATGGGAGTTCTTAAAATGGTGGACATCTACTGAAATACAGTCGTCCTTTGCTGAGGTTTTAAGACTCACTTACGGTAACGAATATATGTGGAACACGGCAAATCTTGAAGCATTTGCAAAACTTCCTTGGAACGAACAACACAAGGAAACAATACTTGAAATGCTTGATTGGATAGTTGAAGTACCGCGTGTTCCGGGTAACTATATGACCCAACGTTCACTTTCTAACGCGCTTAATAACATTGTGCTTAACAGCGCAAATGTGCGTCAGGAATTAGCCGAAGCGGCTAAGGATATAAAACTTGAAATTAATTCAAAACTTGAAGAATTCGGATATATGGACGGTACTAAGATTATTAAGGACTATAAAATACCTAAACAGGAGGGCTATTATGAAAAGTGATAAACTAAAGCGTAATGCAACGCCCTATCTGTTTGTATTGCCTTACTTTTCGCTTTTTGCGTTGTTTGTAGCAGTTCCTGTTGTAATAGCGGTAGTTTTATCTTTTACCAATTTCAATGCAATTCAGTTTCCCGAATTTGTTGGAATTAAAAACTATATCGAACTTTTTTTGCAAGATGAAGTTTTTATTCGTTATGTAATACCTAACACTATCGTTTTTGCAGTAATTGTTGGCCCCGGCGGATATGTGCTTTCCTTTTTGCTTGCATGGGCGCTGTCGCAGGTAACAAAAGGTCCCAGAACAATTATGGCGCTTATAATTTATTCGCCGTCTATGACAGCGGGCACAACAATGGCTGTTATCTGGAAAGTTTTGTTCAGCGGCGACCAGTTAGGCTACATAAACAATTTGCTTATGCAAATGGGAATTATTACAGAACCTATTATCTTTTTGCAATCGGCAGATTGGTTGCTTCCTGTTATGATTATAGTAGCGCTCTGGTCAAGTATGGGTGTTGGCTTTCTTTCAATGCTTGCAGGTCTTCTTAATATTGATCCAAGCCTTTATGAAGCCGCTCATATTGACGGTATCCGCAACCGTATGCAAGAAGTTTTTTATATTACAATTCCGTCAATTAAACCGCAAATGCTTTTCGGCGCAATTATGGCAATTGTAAATGCATTTAAGCAAAGCGCAATCGGTGTTCAACTTTCGGGAGCAAACCCAACACCTAACTATGCAGGTCAACTTATGGTTAACCATATTTCCGACTTCGGTTTTACACGTTACGAAATGGGTTATGCCTGTGCTGTGTCGGTAGTGCTTCTTGTAATTATCTGGGTGTTCTCCAAGGGCGCGCGCACATTATTTAAGGAGGATTAGTAAAATGGCTATTAAAGGTAATCTTGCAAATCCTCGTAAATTTCAAAAGGACCAATTAAAGATATATGCGGTGCTTGTACCTATGACACTTATAATGGTTTTACCTATAGTGTACATAGTAAACCACGCGTTCAAACCTTTGGAAGAATTGTTTGCCTATCCGCCTAAGTTTTTTGTGACTAACCCGTCACTGATTAACTTTTATAAACTGGTTAGCGCAACTGCCACTTCTACAGTACCTTTTTCGCGGTATTTGTTTAACAGTATTTTTGTAACGGTATGCGTTTTAGGTTTTACCTTGTTTTTCACAACAATGGCGGCTTTTGCCCTTTCTAAAATGCAGTTTAAAGGCAAAAAAATATTGCTTGCGGCTAATGATATAGGTCTTATGTTTGTAGGTATTGCGTTACAGATAACACGCTATCTTATAGTAGATAAAATGAGTATCCACGATACTTATTTAGCCCATATTTTACCGATTGTTGTACTGCCCGTAGGGTTGTTGCTGCTTAAACAGTTTGTTGATGGCGTACCCTCGGCTTTAATTGAAGCGGCGCATATAGACGGCGCAGGTGAAATGAAAACCTATTTCAGTATAATACTTCCGCTGGTTAAGCCTGCTATGGCTACAGTATCTATACTTATGTTCCAAGAGGTATGGAACAATGTTGAAACATCTTCAATGTATATTGATACCGATGTTCTGCAAACATTTGCTTTTTATATGCAAACGCTTTCTTCTAATACAAACAGTGTCGCGGGGCAGGGTCTTGCCGCGGCGGCAACACTTATAATGTTTGTTCCTAACGTAGTTTTGTTTGTAATTATGCAGTCAAGAGTTATGAGTACAATGGCAACTTCGGGTATTAAGTAACTTTAAGTGCGGGGATAAAAATGAGATTTAATAAGTTTCTGAAAACAGTGGCGGCAAGCCTTGCATTAATGCTTTTGCTTTCGGTGTCTGTCTTTGCCAATACTGCTTATAAAACCATTACCGTTGATAAAAACGGTGATTATATAGAAACGCAGAATGCTTATAATCCTGTAACAACTATTGAAAAGATAGATGACGAGGTTTTAAACAAACCTTCGGATATGGCAATTAAGGACGGTAAACTTTATATTGCCGATACGGGAAATAAGCGTGTGGTAGTTTCTAGTTTGGACGGTAAACTGATTTCTGTAATCGGAAACGGTACTTTAGAAGAACCTAAAGGAATTTTTATTGCCGAAAACGGTGATATTCTGGTTGCGGATATGTCGGCAAAGGCGGTTTTTGCCTTTGCGGCGGATGGCAGTTTACTTAAAAAATACGAAAAGCCGAAGTCGGTGCTTTACGGCGAGGGGGAAACCTTTATTCCCCTAAAAGTTGCGGCGGACGGTAACGACAATCTTTATATTTCCTGCAAAGGTAATTCTAACGGTATTGTTCAGTTATCGCGCAGTACGGGAGATTTCCTCGGTTATTTCGGTGCTAATGAGGTTAAAATCAGCCTTTGGGATAAGTTTTTAGACTCTATTTTCACCGAGGAACAAAAAAGCCAACTCCAGCAAACAATTCCTGCTTCGGTTTGCAATCTTACAGTGGATAACAGCGGTATAGTTTATACTATGACCGATATTGAAACCGAACAGGTTATCCGTAAACTTAATATGTCGGCTAACGATATGCTTAAAACCGATATCTCTTTTCCAAACCCCAGCGATTTGGCTATAGGCAATATAGGTAATATTTACGCCACAACAAGTAACGGATACATACTTGAATTTAATAGCGAGGGCGATTTGCTCTTTATCTTCGGCGGTTTTGATGACGGTAGCCAAAGAATTGGTCTTTTCAGTACAATATCCGCTATAGCCGTAACTGAAAATGATGAACTTTATGTTCTTGATGATACTACAGGTCAAATTCAAACCTTTGAACCTACAGAATTCACCGAGAATGTGCATACTGCTTTAGCACTTTATCAGGACGGTAAGTATCTTGAAAGTAAAGAGCCTTGGGAAAAGGTTTTGCTGATGAACAATCTTTTTGACTATGCTCACAAAGGTATTGCCGAGTCCTATTATATGGAAGAAAATTATGCCGCCGCTATGGAGCATTTTGAACTTTCAAATGATAAAGAGGGCGTTTCAAAGGCCTTCACTGAACTTAGAAACGCGGTAATCCGCAAACATATTTTCTTAATTCTTGGTATTGCAGTTGCGGTATTAGGCGGTGGTTATGTACTGCTTGTTCTTAAGAAAAAGACAAAGGTTTTAGCCCCTGCGGGAAATTATATTAAGCGTGTTACCGATAAACCGCTTTTAAATCAGTTGATGTTTATATTTAAAATTCCTAAAAACCCGATGGATGCTTATTACGGCATTAAAAGAGAAAACAAGGTATCTGTAAAATCAGCATCAATTTTTTACGGTTTATTTGTAATAATTTATCTTGCAGATAAGTATTTAAGGGGATATATCTTTTCGGGTATAACAATAGGTCAGTATTCGGTTGTTAAGGATGCCGCAATAATTATTGGCGTACTGATATTAATAATTCTGGCTCACTATCTGATATGTTCTATAACCGAGGGTGAGGCTTCTCTTAAAAATGTATATTGCGCGATAGTTTATTCTTTAATGCCGTATATAGTTTTAAGACCTTTAGTAATTATTCTGACCCACATTTTAACCGATAGCGAAGTATTTTTAATTAACTTCCTTAATGTAATAATCTATGCTTGCAGTATAGCCTTGCTTATAGTTATGGTAAACGAACTTAATAACTATAAAGCAAAAGAAACCGTAAAATGTATTTTCTGGACCCTTTTCGCTTTCTTTGTTGCGATAGTGGTGCTCTTTATACTTTACGTTATGAGCAAGCAAACAGTTGAATTTATAGCGCAGATATGGAGTGAGGTGATATATCGTGTACAAGGTTAAAATTTTAGCGCTTATCTTATCCGCCTTGCTCTTAACCTCATGTTCTTCTGCAACTGTTAAAACCGATATATCTCCTGACGGTACACTCTCGGCGGCAGTTACTTCGCTTAATAATAAGCCCACAGAACAAACAGAGGACGGTTATATTTTAGCCGCCGTTAATGATACATTTTCCCTTTATTATGAAGAAAAGGGACTAACTATAAAGATTAAAAACAATATAACTGGCGAGGTTATTAACAGTGCCGCTACACCGAATGAGGAAATGAGCCTTTCGTGGAAAAATTTCGTAAATTCGGGCGTTGTGCTTGAGTATTTCAAGGGTGACTCGGTTAATATTAATAAAATTAATATGTATTCAGGTAGCCCCACAAAAAAGATTTCGTTAATAGAAAACGGATTCGCAGCGGAAATCAATTTTAAAGGCATAGGCATTTCGCTAACTCTTTTTGTAACCCTTGATAATAACGGTATCAGGGTGCAAATTCCAAACAGTTCAATAAAGGAAACTAAGGAAAATTTTCGCCTAGCCGCTATTTATGTATTCCCATTTTTAGCCTATACTCGTATGGACGATATAGAGGGTTATATGCTGATACCTGACGGTTGCGGCGCGCTTGTTGAACTTAAAGATAACAACGAAAAGTTTGCCCAACCTTATAAGGCAAAGGTTTACGGCGGCAATTACAGTGTTGAAGCCAACACCACCGCGGTTCAAAAGTATGATGACTCAATAGCAACCGCGAGCGACACTGCCGAAGTTTTTGCTCCTGTTTTTGGAATGGTTCATACTACAACTAAAAATGCAGTATTGGGTATTATTGAGGCAGGAAAATATAATGCCGAAATTTACGCCTATCCAAACGGTGTTATAACCGA
>JAZQHI010000153.1:0-60571 GCA_045540535.1 Acutalibacteraceae bacterium
ACCGCCGTCATAAGCCTTGATTGCGATTGCGCTTATTAACAGTATCGGGCTTGTGAGAACAAGCATTATTGCAGAAACTACAATATCAAAAGCGCGTTTTAAGAAACGTTGCTCTAATGTAAGACCTACATTGCGGTATAAAAGCAGGGGAGTATCGAAAATATGAAGACTTTCGGCTCCTCTTACCAAAATATCCGAAACCTTGGTTGTAGTATAGGTTCTGATATCATTTTCAAAGCAGATTTTAAGGATCTTATTACGTGTTTCGGAGTGAACGTCGTATATAATTACGGCTTCGGAAGAGGTAATCAGTTTCTCGAGTTCTTCCATACCTACAGAAACATTTACGATATTCTGCACCGAAAACTTGTCCTTGCGGCAAGCAACTTTTTGAAGAAAAACATCGGGAGAATAGTTATCGTAAACCAGTAAGGTGTTTTTTGCAGGGAAAAGTTTCTTAAACAGATAGTTTCCGCCAAAAGTTATTGCAACAATTATTATGACATCTGCAAAGAACATCCATAAAAGCGGGAAAACCGTAACAAATCTTGCTGTAAGCAAAACTATTTGCAAATAAATAATAAATGCAGTTGCAAATGAAGCCAGAATTTGCGCGGTAATAAGATTCGTTCTGCGGTAAAGACCGTACTTTAAACCGTCAAACGAGTGCAAGAAAATGGAAAGCAGAATAATATATACTGCATAGAAGAACCAGTTACCTTTTTGCACAAAGGGAAGCACAATAAAGTTATTATACTCGTTAATCCATACATGAGCAAAGATTGCTGTTTGTGAAAGTACCAAAGTGATGATAAGCAGAGAGCGAAGAATTTTTTTGAATTGTTCATTTTTAGTTTTCAAAAAATCACATCCTTGAATTATTATAACGTCAGTTTTTGGTTTCGGGCTTTTTAAATAGATTTTTAAGGGTTAAAAAGCCTGTATTTAAAAGACCTCTGAAACTTTTGAAAAACAGTAGATTTGCAATTGTTAAAATTATTAAAATTGCAATTACTGCAAGGCACGAGGTCAAAAACCACATTAGGAAATTTGTGTCAAGAACCCTTAAGGGCATTAATGAATAAAGGCTATGAATTGCTATTATTATTGCGATATTGGCAATATATTTAACAAAATCTAACCAAGGGAATATGCCGAACACCTTTTTATAAACTATAATCGGAAAGGTAAGAAAACTTACCAACAGAACAGACAGAGCGCCTGCAATTAATATGCCCTTAACGCCTAATCCTAATTTTAAAAAGATAAAAGAAAGCGATGTTGTAACAACAGCCTCAGCGATAGACATAATCTGCATTTCTTTATACAGCACAAAAATATCTTTTAACATATATAACGGTCTTCGGGCGATGTTATGGAAAAACACAAACAGCAGACACATTAACGAAACGCTGTCAAGCAGTTTGTCCGCCCCTACCCAAATCGAAATAAAAGGGTTTATACAGAAACTAAGCGCTAGTGTTAAAAGACTTGCTATAAAGAAGTACATAGTGTTTATTTGCTGAAACACAAAATAGGCGGATTTGTCATTTTTCTTTTCGTTTAAAAGATTACCAAGGCTTGCAACAATTGCTATTCCCGACTGATAAACAAAGTCGTTAAGGTATTTTGTTATATACTTATAATTAGTATACACAATAACCGTAAAAGGATTAATAAATGCCGATACTAACAACGCGCCTATATTTTCCTGAACGGCGGAAACAACCTTGAATATCAGAATATGGCTCATACCTGTAAGTTTTACACTACCCTCAAGTTTCACAGTTTTAAGCCAAGGGTATTCTTTAAAGACAATTTTGTTAAGATGCAGGTTCATTATAATCCGCAATAAAATGGATACTAAAAGAACTGTTATATAAGAAAAACCGATGTATATTAAAAGAATTTCCAAAACGGTTTCCAGTATTTTATATCCGTAAGACTGCAGATTAATTTTATATAGTTTTTGGTCGGCAGTGAGAAGAAATCGCGGTGCAAAGAGAAAATATTCTACAAGGCTTTTAGCAAGAAAAAGTATAAATACTTTTTGCATATAACCGATAGAAAGCGCATTTCCTTTTGCAAGGGCTTTCAAAAAGAAGGAAAGAATAATTCCTGATATAATTATTATAAAACAAATAATCCTTAACATTCTTTTTGAAAGGGTATAGTATTTACAAATTGTTTCCCTATCCTTATCAATAAGCAAGGAATAGTACTTTTTTTGTACTAAAGCGCCTATACCGGCTTCTGCGATTGAGAGATACGCGAAAAGTTGAAAAAACAACTGGTTAAGAGCGTATATATCCTCATCCATATTGCCTTGCCAAACCTTGACTTTAAAAAAGCCAAGGATGACAAATACCGCGAAAGGAACCATACTTGTAAACAGATTAAGTAATGAATTTTTTGTTCTCATAATTATTTGGTACAGAATTTAGCGATTATTGCGTCAACAATACGTTCACTTGCGTGACCGTCGCCGTAAGGGTTAGAGGCTTTGCTCATATGCTCATATTCGGCTTTGTCGGTTAACAGTCGCATAGTTTCTTTATAAATAACCTCACTGTCTGTTCCAACCAGTTTTGAAGTTCCTGCTTCAATACCTTCGGGGCGCTCGGTAGTGTCCCTCAATACTAAAACGGGTTTTCCAAGGGTTGGAACTTCTTCTTGAATTCCGCCGCTATCGGTCAGAATTATGTAAGCAAGATTTTGTAGGTTATGAAAATCACAAACATCCAACGGTTCCATAAGTTTTACCCTGTCGCAGTCACCGAAGATTTCAGCAGCGGCGGTTCTTACAAGCGGATTCTTATGTATAGGATATACAACCTTTATATCGGGTACATCGTCGAGAACTTTGCGGATACCTTTGAAAATATTTTTCATAGGTTCGCCTAAATTTTCACGTCGGTGCGCGGTTAGCAGTAACATTCGGTCGTCACCCAACCAATCAAGTATAGGGTGGGTGAAATTTTCAACTATAGTTGTTGACATAGCATCAATTGCAGTATTGCCTGTTACATAAATTTTATGCCTGTCAATATGTTCTTTTATCAGATTGTCACGGCTGAGTTCCGTAGGCGAAAAGAACATATCGGTCATACAGTCAACCATACGCCTGTTAATTTCTTCAGGGTAGGGCGAGTATTTATTATAGGTTCTTAAGCCTGCTTCGATGTGACCGATTGCCGTTTTGTTATAAAATGCAGCAAGCGCACCCGCAAATGTGGTGGTAGTATCGCCATGAACCAAAACAATATCGGGTTTACGTTCTTTAATTACCGTGTCAATTCCTATTAAAGCGGCATCGGTAATATCAAGTAAAGTTTGCCCCTGTTTCATTATATTAAGGTCGTAATCAGGGGTTATATTGAAAGTTTCAAGCACTTGGTCTAGCATTTCCCTGTGTTGAGCGGTAACGCAAACTATACTTTCAACTTCGTTTCGGTTTTCAAGTTCTTTAATTAGCGGTGCCATCTTTATGGCTTCGGGCCTAGTGCCGAAAATACTCAGCACTTTAATTTTATCCATCGTTTCCCTCCTTATAAAGTTTACAAACTAGGTGAATTCTGTCGGTCAAAACCGCCGTTTTTTAGTTCTTCGGCTATTCTTTGGCAGACATTACCGTCATTCATAGTACTGTATTTTTTATTAAAAACTTCCCGTTTTTCGCGATATTCGGTTATAAATTTATCGGTATCTTCAAAAATACGGGAAAGTTCTGTTTTATTATATGCGACAGGCCCCGGTAAATTACTTTTATAATCAATATAAAATCCGTCCCGTTCGCGTATGTAGTCTTCAAAATCGTATGGGTAAAAAACTGTAAGTTTATCAATAAGCGAGAAATCGAAAAAAATCGAGGAATAATCGGTTATTAAAATGTCCGACACGGCAAGCAGTTGGTTAAGATTTGCAAAATCACATACATTTATAACCGAATCGGTAAAAATTTCGGGGTTAATCTTCTCTGCTACAAACGGATGAAGTCTTATAAGCAGATTAAAGTTTTTATAAAGGTTTTTTGGTAGGTCAATATTAATAACATCAGCCTTTAGTTCTGCATCGCGGAAAGTCGGGGCATAGAGCACTGTTTTTTTATTTTTGTCAAGTTTTAACTTATATTTAATGCTCTCTATATCGTAATCGTAAAATAACGCGTCGGTACGGGGATTGCCCAAAAACTTAGTAGCACAAGTGTATCCGCTTGAAGTTTTAAGTTTTTCGGCTTCAAATTCACCGGAACTTACCAAGTAATCCCAATCTACAGTGTGGGGGAGTTGGCTTATATTATCGGGGTTAGCAACATCCAGTCCCATTTTTTTAAGCGGAATCCCGTGCCACAACTGAATATAAACCTGACCTTTTCTTTTTTTTATAAGCGAGCCTAACGATTGGCAGGTGAAAAGATATTTATAGGTTGCTAAGTGGTAAAAACTTTTAAAGGTTCTTACAAATGCATAGTCGCCGTTTTCAAGACCGCTTAAATCGGCATCCCTTGAAACTATAAAAATCAGTTTATAGTCGGGAAAATGTTCTTTTAAATATTTATAAACATAATATGGGTTATCTGTAGCCTGATATTTAGTTGATAAAAAAACTATTTTTTTATTATTTATAGGAAAAGGTTTAAAAACTGTATTTAAAGCAACGCTTATTAGTTTTTTAAGCATAGGACAGTCCTTTCTTAAAAATTACTCATTTCTTTATTTTTAAGAAAAATTTCACATTGTTATTATAAAAACGTTTAAGTCTTCTGGGTTCGGTAGAAATTCTGTATAACCATTCCATATTGTTATTAACAAAGAAATCGGGAGCACGTTTTTTGGTTCCGCTTAAAACATCAAAACTGCCGCCAACACCTACAAAAATGCCCTTGTTAAACTTTTCAAGGTGTTTGTAAATAAGCAGTTCCTGTGCAGGTATGCCGAGTGCTACTAAAATAATATCGGGTTCTGCCTTTAAAATATCTTCAAAAACAGCGTCGCGGTCTTCAACGTAACCATTAGTGGCGCCCGCAATTTTAAGATTGGGGTATTTTTCGTTAAGCACCTTAATCAGCGCCTCTAAAACTTCGGTTTTAGCGCCGAAAAGATAAACAGATTTGCCTAATTCGTTTCCAACCTTAAAAAGTTCTGCTGTAATATCTACACCGGGTATTCTTTCTTTTATTTCAAGGTCGATTATTTTGGCACCCTTAACTATACCGATACCGTCAGCCACTACTGTGGTTTTAGGGTCTAACATCAATTTTTGGAATTCGGGATTTTTTTCACCGTTTGTAAAAGCCTCGGGATTGGCAGTTACAACAAACATCCGCTTGTTTTCAGTAAGATTTGTTTTAAGAAGTTCAAAAAACGCTGCCTTACTGTCGGTATATAATTTTTCAAAAAACCTTTTCATAATATTATTTCACTCGCATAATAAATTTTCTAAAAAGTGAAGCCTTGGTTTTGCTGGTAACCCTTAGTTTTAAAAATGCATTAATTTTTCGTGCTAAGGGTTTCTTTTCATCAAGCCAGGTTCCCGTAAAAACGTGAATTGCAACGGAATTTTTTGAGGGGTTGCAAAGCACCGTGTCGGGATAAACGGCAATTCCGCTTTCAAGTACCTGAAAACCGTTACCCGTTTTACAATTGTATCGGTTTATTAAAATATCCGAAACCGATATCGTGTTGTTGCAGTTGAATTCAAAACTGTAATTATCAAGATTATCGTAATACAAAAGCATATCTTTAACAAGCGGATGTCCCGCTTCCGCACCAAAAACGGCGGTAAATGGGTGATCGGGATTTTCAAAACCCACAAACGCTTTGTTATTTAAAAAGTCATCAAAATTATCAAGTATTAAAACATCGGTATCTAAATAAATTCCGCCGTGCTCGTAAATAACACTGGCTCTGATATAATCACTCACAAATGCCCATTTTTTAGCATCATACGCTGCCCTGACAAAAGGGTGAGCATTGATATCAAAATTGGTTTCATTCCATTCTATGATTTCATAATCACTCAAATGACCTTTCCAGGTGTCAATGCAACGTTTAATGTCTTTGGGTTTCTCTTTTCCGCCTACCCAAACGTAGTGAATTTTTTTAGGTATCATACCGATTATCTCCTATTTGAGATGCAGAGTTTTTGTGTTCAAGCGGTGTACGGGCGTTTAGTTCTGCAAATAATTTTATAATTATTATAGCGGGGTAAATGCTTACCGCAGGCGCCACAAAAACGTGACCTGCCAAAAAAGCGCAAGCAATAGTAATAAGAATTGCATAAATATAGGTGAGTTCTCGTTCCATTAAAAAGAACTGCTTTATATTTTTAAAGAACTTTTTAATGCATATCACAGCAAAAATTCCTATAACTATTATATAAATTAAAAATCCTATAATACCGTGGTTAATAATCAGTGCCGCAAAGTCCATTTCTATAAGATTTTTAAAGGTGGTGTTTGCAGGGGTTTCGAAAATATACCCCAAACCGAATAGTTTTTGTGGCAAACTGCTTTTTAGATAAGCATCTATTGCTGGAATAATTATTATAAGTCGGTCGCTAAGCAACCAGTTTGCTATTAAAAATGTTTTATATGCAAAATCAGAATTATTAAGAACCGCTTTTATATGGTCGTGGTCATAAAGTTCGGCTTTTTCTTCAGGGTCATCATCGTCAAGATTTTCGGTTACATGGCTGTCAAAATGCTCGTTCGTCATCACCGAATTATTTTGTTTAATAGGGGAATTTAACTGGAAAAGCAAAACAGTTACTAAAAAAAGCGCTATAAGTTGCAAGGAAAAATTGCGCGCAGTTTGGGTTTTAGTAATTATCCATTTAATAATATAGAAAAGCGTTAAAAGAATAATTATTCCAAAACAGGCTAAAAATGGCACTTTTGTTCCAATATATACCGAAACAAAGGCAATTAAAAAGAAAACGGAAATCTTTAAAACCCAATTTTTAGCATTAAGTGCGTAAAAAAGCGCTACTGCAGCAAGGCAGGAAATTATTGCTCCCGTTTCGTTGGCGGCGTAAAACCAGCCGCAGTAACCTTTGGCATAATCGTAGGTTACAAAACTTGTATTTGTTATTGCCGAAATAAAAATTGTTGAAGCGTAGCAAATAAAAACTAAGGTCAGCGATTTATCGCTCACAGTAAACTCTTTTTCTTTGTAAAGTGCGAAAAAGAATAGCAAAACAAAGACAAAATAGTACATTTTAAAGAACATCTTGCCGTTTTCTGCAAGGGTTCCTGTTCCGCTGTAAAGGGCGCTTATAATTATGTTTGCAATGCCGTAAACGGCGGTGAAGATATAAGTGCCAAGCAAGGTTTTTTTGTACTCCGCTTTGTAAAAAAACAAAAAGTAAATGCCGATTAATCCAATAAACAGTATTCTGAATAACATACCTACTGTAACCGAGGATGCGGTAAACCTTACTGTCAACGAGGTTATAAAATCCAGTAGCGGTTGCAGTAAAACATACCATTTAATTAAAAATGTGAATTTTTCTTTTGATATAGATAATTTCATTTTTACTACCCAATTATATATTGTTAATAAAGTCGAACCATTGTTGCCTTATGTTTTCGTAAGAATAATTTTTTGAAACTTTTCTTGAAATTTCGCCTAATTTTTGTCGTTTTTCTGGGTTTTCGATAAGTTCATTTATAACCTTTGCCATTTTCACTTTGTCACGGTTTTTAACTAAAATACCGCTGTTTCCGCCATTTAAAACTTCGCAAGCGCCTTTAGCACTGTCAAACGCAACACAGGGTATTCCAAAACTTTGCGCTTCAATAAGCACAAGTCCAAAGGACTCGGTATGCGAAGTCATAACATAAACCGAAGTTTCTTTAAGCAGCAGGTTAATTTCGTCACGGTTTTTAAACCCGTGCATAATAACATTTTGTTCTAAATGATGCTGTTTTATAAGGTTTTCAATATTTTCTCTACAGTCGCCGTCACCCACTATGTGAAGTTTCCAGTCGCTGTGTTTTTGGCAAACAATCTTAAAAACTTCTATAAGGTCGTCAAAGCCTTTTTCGGCTGAAAGCCTGCCTACAGCAGTAAGGTTTTTTTGTGTCAGGTCGGCAGTTTCTTCAGGAAAAAAATCAAGATAATGCGGAATATATACGCATTTAACCCCTTTTTTCACCTTGTCGGCATAAAATTTAGTAAGTTCTTTAGATACAGGTAAAAAATAAGCCATATCTTTTATAGCGCGAAGTTGCTTTATTATATATTTTTGGTTGCCGTTGTGGTGATTATGCTCCTCTGCTATACAAACGGTATTTTTGGGCGCATTTCGGGTTAAAAGTTTGTGGTACAAATAGCGCGTGGAAACTGCAATATCGGTGCGAAGCCCTTTAATCGCTTTCTTCATTAACGCGCGGCGAAGATAAAGTATTTTAACGCTTTTTAACCCCTCTTTAATAAGCAATGCAAAATTTTTGCGCTTTAAAGCGGTTTTCAACTCGTCCCTATTAGGTTTAAGGTTTTCGGTAAGATAGGTGATTTTAACTCTGGGGTCTACCTTAAAGGCAGGTTGGTCTAAAAGTTTATAAAAACTAATAATTTCAACACTGCAAAATTCACTTAAAAGATTTGCTCTTGAAATAACCGAGCGTTCCGCTCCGCCATAGCCCAAATGCAACGCCAAAAAAGTTATTTTTTTCATAAAGGCACCTTGAATTTTATTCTAATATATATAATAACCTTATTTTAACATTATACCAAAAACTTATCGTTAAGTCAACTGTTAATGAGGCTTGCCAAACGGCTTTAAAAGGGCGTTTAAAGCCGTTTTAGGTTTGCAAATTAATATAAATAAATTCAGCATCAAAAATTTAAAATTTTGCTTTTTTCGACAAATTGTGGTATTATATTAATTGGATTAAAAGTGGGGTGGAATTTCGTGTTTTTTTTGACTAAGGAAACGGTTCCTGCAGGTGTTGGCTTTAGCACCTTTGGAGTTAAGCATTTGCTGTGGCTATTCGTGATAGCGGTTATGTGTGTTGTGTCGGTATTAGTTTACCGCAGATTAACCCCTGAAAAACGCAATACTATGCGGCTTATTTTGGGTTACACAATAGTAGGGTATGAAATATTAAAGGATATCGTTGCGGCTATTATCGGTGATTTTGGTGCTTCACATTTGCCGCTTCATTTATGCGGAATAAACGTATTGTTAGTAGGTTTTGATTTAATTAAACAAACAAAAACGGTACGCAATTTTTTATATTATTTTTCAATACCGGGCGCGTTGTTAGCACTTTTTTTCCCTAATTGGACAGTTCTTCCGTTATGGAACTTTTTCAATATTCACAGTTTTATAATACACGGTTTGTTGGTTCTCTATCCGCTTATATTGGTTGCAGGCGGTGATTTAACACCGAGTGTTAAAATGATGCCTAAATGTATACTTTTATTAGTGGCAATGGCAATACCTATATATTTTATAAATCTCATTCTTGATACAAATTTTATGTTTTTAATGGAGCCCGAAACGGGTAACCCGTTGGGACTTTTTGAAAAATACTTAGGCAGTCATTTGTGGGGATTCCCGATTTTGTTGCCGCCTGTAATGTTTTTAATGTACATACCTATATTTTTAATTTCAAAATGCAAAAAGCGGCGCAGTGAAATTGGCGCTCCGCTTTCAAATGCCGAAACCCTAGAAAAAGTAATAAAATAACCCCAAAAACATAGCCCAAGGTGTTTTACCTTGGGCTATGCTTTTCTTTGTGTTAAAAGCGGGGCGGGGAACCCATCTCTTACAAATATTAGTATAATCCGCGAAAGAAAGATTTTAATTTAATAAGGCAAAAGGGGAGTATAAACAGCCACAAAAATAATTTATTGCTATTTGCTTG
The DNA here is from genome assembly GCA_045540535.1 of Acutalibacteraceae bacterium. GTDB lineage: Bacteria > Bacillota > Clostridia > Oscillospirales > Acutalibacteraceae > UBA737. Next base: position 9,875 of record JAZQHI010000153.1, read on the forward strand.
CAACGGTGGTATACTAAAATTACCACATAACATTTTAATAACGTCAAACAATAAAGTGTGTATTTTTATCTTTTGGTAAAAATGCAGGCTCTATTTTCGCATACTTTGTTGTTTGATGAAAATGTTGTGTGGTAGCAATGATGAGTCGCATTTTTCGGTGTGTGTGACTTTGAGTTGCACACACTTTTTTGTTGGGAGGAAAAAATGAAAAAAACAACAGTATTGATAATTGTGGTATTCATTTTATTGACATTTTGTGGTTGTGGTCATAAGCATCATTTTAGCGAAGCAACCTGCACAACTGATGCGGTTTGCGATTGCGGTGAGATTGGGAATAAAGCCTTTGACCATTATTTTGAACAGGGTGTTTGCAGATATTGTTCGTATGAGGATCCAACTTTTTTTAATCCGGAAAAATACGGTTTTATAACCAACTATGGTATGACAAAATGGATAGAGATAACCTCATACTCTGTTGATGGCGAAAAAGCAACATACAAAGAAAATGGGTATAAACATAAAATATATGAATTCACAAATAACATATTTTACGATTATTCTCGTTACGAAGAATTATCTATGACTAAAGATTATAATATTAAAGAAACTTCAAACTATACAATTATAAATAATGATTGTATTAATATGAACGGTGATACTTACACTATTACTGAAAGGGTTAAATTAAAAAACAAAAACCTCATAATAAAAGTTTTTGTAGATGATTCAGAAAGATGGTTTATTTTAGAAGAACAAGTTGATTGGAGTAAATCGCCGATTGAAGAAAATACAGATAACATTTCTTGGTCATCTTTCATATATTATTTTAAATAATTTACAATACACCGAATAAAAAATTGGACACATCACAGGGTAAAACCCTAAAATGATGTGTCCAACTGTTATTTGTTCGATTTTTTCGAATGGGTTAATTTATGAGGTTGTGAAAAAACGCATAAATCCTTACTTATTAAGTGCTTCGTTGACTGCAACTGCGCAAGCAACAGTCATACCAACCATGGGGTTGTTACCACTCACTATAAACAGCCCTTTTTCCTTCTGCATAACATTTTTTCTTTCTCATAACTGTTTTTTGCCTAAAAAATGGTGGTTTTCAGGGGTGCTTGTCTTCCAGCGGCTCTATGTGGCTCTATCCGTTGTAGAAAAAATGTTGAAAAGATATTTTTTCAACATTTGAAAAATCGTTATGTAGAAAAAACTCTCTCATATCGTTTTTAATCCCCCGAAGAGAAATATATTCAATTCGTGTAACACGATTATAATACCACATTCAAGATTTTTTTGCAACCTTTATAAAAAATATCAAAATTATATTTTTTGTGTCCGATTTACAACAATTTTACCCCATACTTAAATCGTGAAAAGATATTTGGATTTGCTAATTTCATTAAGGAGATACTTTGTATGGCTGAGGATAACAAAAATCTTGACACATTGCTAAATAAGGTAATAGATGATACTGGAATGAGTGTTGCAGAAGAAATGTTGATGTTACAAAGACAAAGGCAAATGAAAACTGAAAGCAAACCTGTTGCTCAAATGACAGATGCTGAAAAAGAAATATTTGCAGAAATGCAAAGAGAATATATTGAAATATGCGAACTGCCATTTTTGAGTAACAAACCGATTAATTATACTGATGGATATGAACCTTTTTTCAGTCCAATTGCATCAACCATTCTGGATGCCTTCTTTACCGATAGCAAGAATTAGCACGGAAAAACCGTGCTTTTTTTAATGCATTTTTAAAAAAGTAGCAAAAAATACCATTCTTTTTTCTATTTGCAGAAAAAAGAACCAAAAAAGGCAAAGCAAATCTTTGAAAAAGAGTTTTCAAGATTTGCATCCAGAAGGATTTTTAGAACTTGCAGCCATCTATAAAGTTGTGCTATTATCTTTGCAGTAGTTTTAAGTTTATACCCTTAACCATAGTTCCTGCATAAGATATAATATAATACTATACTATGAACTAAAATGAGAAGTTTTTGGATATGAGAAAAGCACTCAGGCGAGTGCTTTATTTTTTTCGCTGTTGAATTTTTGGAATACCAGATGATATTCTTGCTATTGTTCCAAGTGATAATCCTGTTCGTTCTGCAACCTCTTTATGCTTATAACCAGATTTTATCAATTTTCGTGCCATATCTTTTTTCATTTCTCTTTCTTGTTTTCGCACTTGTGCCTGTAAATCCCGTGTGATGTTTGGTCTACTCATTTCATATTTGCCTGTGTTAGCAAGTTCTTCTTCCGTAATGCCTAATTTTTCAAAAAAGGTATTATTTTTAATTTGGTAAACTTTTTCTTGCTTAAATATATAATCAATGTTTTTTAATGGTTCAGAAAAAGAGTTGTTTATTTTCCTGCATATCTTTTTTGCGGTCACAAATGGATAGATTTGTCTCGCAGAATTGAATAAAAGAAATAAAATTGTATCTCGTTTGCCCGTACAATCCGCATCATCGTTTACAATTTGCTCTATGATTTTAATTCTCTTATAATGCAAAGCAGAATAAGCACCAGTTTTCTTTTCTGTTAAGACATCGTTGTTTAGTTCTTGCTCTTTATATCTTTTTTTGATAATTTTCTTTCTTTTCAGATATGCCTTAACTGGTTCGCTCTCTTGCTCCAACTGTTTAACGAGGTCAACCAGATTGAGTGATTTATCGTGTAGAATTTCGGTCACGGTCATTGTTTTTGCCTTGGTGTTGTATGTATCAAACATTCTAAACAAACCAATGGCATTTTTACTCGCATTTGCATCAATTTCAAGATGCCTTTCAAGACTGGGATATTCTTTTAAAAATTCTTTTATAATAATAGCAAAATATTCAACTGCTCTCTGATAGAGAAACAATAATTGTGATGATGCACTTTCAAGATGCCAATATATTTGAACACCCCTTCCAGTAAAATGAAATGCCGATGGACAAGGAATTTCACCACAGGTAACAAGGTCTCTATGAAATCGCCAACAGAATTCATCGATAAGCAATTCCTTTTCGTGCATTGGTAATTTTGAAGAGTGAGCATCGATATCGATGCAAACATTATTCAAACTGAAAAGATTATCCTTTGTTCTGCCATCCTTGGTGTTATATCGCCTTATGGTGTTTATCATTATATAATAATCCTGAGATTTGTTGATTTTAAGATTTTCTGCTTTTTCTTTTATATTCTTAAAATCAGAATAACCAAGGCATACCATTTTCTTGTCTTTTGTTAATGTGGCAAATTGCACCCATCCTTCGTATTTGCTATCTGGTGGGAATAAAATATCATATATATTCATAATGCCGTGCTCCTTTCATTCTGTTTAAAATAAGAATGAAAGTTTTAACACTCGTTTTAAGTTTTCTGCATAGCAAAAAAGTCCTGCAAATCCAGAAGAATTGCAAGACCTTTTTGCAGCGACATTATCACGAAGGACAACATATTTTATGTTGTTAAAATAATTATGATAGACAATAAATATAAACAAAGAATTTTTAAAAGCGAAAAAGTCTTGCAAATCGTAAAGATTTACAAGACCTTTCGCACAATCCACATTTCACAACAGGAGAAACACAATGTGCCACTGTATAATTACTGTGGCACAATAAATATGATTTACTTGAAATTGAATTAAAGGAAACAAAAATGCCTTATCAATCCGAAGACAGATAAGACTTTTTTGCAGATATATTATAGCAAACGAAACTGTAAGTAGTTTTATGTATTTACGATGACAGGAGATTAAATACAGTTTCATTTACACACACTTTTGCAATCTACCCCATTGATTGCAATGTATCATTATGACAATATAAATATGTGATATTAAATTTAAAATTGAAATATTTTTAATATTAACGAGAAAATCCTACCAACATAATTGTTGATAGGACTTTCCGATAAATTGTGATACTTTAAGATGTAAAAACTATGAAAACTAAATATGAGAGAATTAAAATGATAACAAGAAAGTTATGCCGATGGACAACGGTAAAACTTTCTTGTTATTCTATTTCCAACACATCCCATCTGTGCAATTTAAGTATGAGAGAAAAATTTCAAAAAAGAAAAAATTACTCATATCAAAATTTCAAAATCATCACAGATAAAACCAGTTTCTTGCCTGTTTTTCTTTTTTCTCTTTCGTTTGCGATTTTTCTGCATATCTTTTTTAGTAATTACAATAGGTCTGGATTCAACAGTAGAATTATCTGCGGTAACATCCTTGATAAAACCTTCAATTTTCTGTTTTTTTACCATTTTTAAGTCGCTCCCATCTATTAATATTTGCTTTGCAGTTACTTGTTTGTTTCAGTTCCTTTGAAATTTCATCCAGTTGTTTTTGCAGTTTATCATCTTCTAACGATTTATTAAGCAAAAAAGGATATTTCTCAAAAACCGCAGATAGAAACAAATCACCGATAGTCATATCGTTTAAGGCGGCAGTTGCCTTTAATTTTGCTTTCATTGTGCTACTAACAATGAACTTAACAGGAACTAAATGAGTAGATTTTTCCATAATTTAGAACTCCTTTCTATCTTTATGAAATAAGTATGACATTTTGTTCCTATGTTCAAAAGAAACTATTAGTACAAGGTAAAACATTTTGCAAAAAAAGATATGAGTAAAAATCTATAATAATTGTTTTCGGCACTTTATTCTTAAAATTTGCTCACGAACCAAAGTTTGTTGTATTTTCATTTAATTATATGCATAAAAAATGACACCAAACGAATGGTGTCATTTTTTGTTGCTGTTATATAAATGGTCTATAAGATTTTCAACCATTGTATAATCGCTGTCGCTTAGAATTGATAGTTTCTTAAATATTCCTTCTAATTGCTTATATTCCTTTTTGCCTGTCAAGATGTAATCCGTAGATATTTTCAGTGAATTACACAAATTAACCAAATTTTGCGGTCTGATTGCTTTCTTTCCTAACTCAATGCAGGAAATGGATTGCAAACTCAGATTGATACTTTCTGCCACCTGTTCTTGTGTAAGGTTCAGTTCCTTTCGCCGTTTGGAAATTCGCTCACCCATTTCCATCAAAAACTTTGCATCTTCGTACATTTCCTTCACCTCGTTTCCTATTACAATTATTGTACTAAAAACAGGGTGAAATTATAATCAATTATAGTTGCTCAATCTTGACTATTTACAACCATAGTATTATAATATAATGAGGTATAGTGTATTTTAAACTATTACTATCACAATTTAAACTGTGAGGTGAAATATATGGAAAAAGGTAAATTAACTCCGATTGTAATTAAAGCAAAAAGCGGAGACAAAACGGCACTAAATACCCTCTTCACCGAAAATTATAATAGTGTGTATTTTTTCGCTCTTAAAACCGTTAAGGATGAAACACTGGCGGCTGATATCACTCAGGAGACATTTGTAACGATTTTTCAAAATTTAGATACTTTGAACGACCCTGTTGCTTACCTCGCTTGGTCAAGACAAATTACTTATAGACACTGTTTGCAATATCTTAAAAAGCAGAACAGAGAAACAACGGTTGATGAAAACGAAGATGGCTCTACTATCTTTGATACAATTCAAGAAGAAAGAACGGATTTTATTCCTGATGAAAATCTTGATAAAGAAGATTTCAAAAAAACAATTCTAAATATTGTTGACAGTCTTCCCGAAGAACAACGAACCGCTGTTATTTTATATTATTATGATGAATTGTCTGTCAGGCAGATTGCTGAAATTCAGGGTGTAACAGAAGGAACGGTTAAGAGCAGACTTAACTATGCAAGAAAAACAATCAAATCAGCAGTAGAAAACTATGAAAAGAAAAACAATGTCAAGTTACACAGTGTTGGTGTTCTTCCTATGCTTTTGTGGTTGTTTGGAGCGGATGCAAAGGCTTGTTCAATGCCTATGCAGACAGTACAAACCGTTGCATCAGGTGTTTCTGCTTCCACTGGCACAACAATATCTGTATCAAAATTGGTGCACATCAGTTCAAAATTGCTTGGTGCTCTATGGCAAAAAATTGTTGCAGGATTGGTTGCGGTTGCAATTGTTACTGGTGGCACGGTTGCGGTTGTAAAAATTGTTAACAAACCAGATGCACAAGTTCCGCAAGATAAAGGACAGTTAGAAACATTCCAAAAACCACCCGTAAAGGAAAATGTGGAAAGTGAAACACCCATAATCGTAACAGGTTGGCGAGGTTTTGGAGAAGCGACCAACAAACCTTATGTATCCCAGAAAAATGAATTTATTTTGACAACAGAGCAAATGGATGAAACTTACCTTAAAGGCGAACTGACAATTTCTGTTCTTGAAGGTTCTTCATACCAAAAGTTGTTTGAAATTGATATTGAAGGTACTGGTGTAAAAGAAGATACTCAAACAATGTATACCTGTTCAATTTCTTATGATGAAGAATTGAAAGATACGATAGAAAAGTATTTTATAGATGTTCCAAATCATAACGAGTTAACTTTAAGGTATCATTTTAAAACCGAAAGTTTTGGTTTATATTTTGGCGAATATAATGTTGCAGAAGATGCTAATATGGCTTGTTTTAATGCTCTTTTGAGAAAAAGTGATATTGTAAAATAAAAATTTTTAAAAATTTTTCCAAAAAAATAAAACCAAACAGGTTTCTCGTTCCTCCTATTAATGTAAGGAGGATGAAAAAGTGAGAGAACATAACAATTTATACTATATTTTTTTATGGGATTTTGAAAAAAATAACCTCTCATTAAAAATGGCAAAACAAATTTGGCAAACAATTAAAAATCGTTTATTTTAAAAATTTATCTAATTAAAACTTGGAGGAAAAAATTATGGGTTTATTTGAAAAAAAGGAATGTGTTAATTGCGGTAAAATGTGCGGTGTGTTTGGAAGGCAAAAAACCGAAGACAAGAAAATTTTATGCAATGATTGTGCTAACAAAGTCGGAAACGAATTGTCTGCTTGGCAATATACATACGACCAGTATCCTGCACTTGTTGAAAGATGCAATGAAAATGAAAAAAGATTGCAGGAATTTAATATTGATAAAGTGTATTATGACAGAATTGTTATTGATGAAACAAATAACTGGATTGCTATTCTTGACGATACTGTTTTCACCGTTAAGAAAAAACATTTACTTACACAAAAACCTCACATTTATGATGCAAAAGATTTAAAGTTCTTCCTGCAAAAGTTTGATATTAAAAAACAAGAAACTACACTTTTAGGAACAACGATTTATATTGATTTTCATACTACTATGGTATTTGAAGATGAGTTCGTTCCGTGTCCGCTAAATAGTGTTGTTGAAGAAAACCGTGAGGTAGAAGTAAAGGGTGTCTTCAATAAAAAGGTTGAAGGTTTTTACAAACAAGGTGATTTAGAACTCTTCAAATTTGCAAATGACATATTGAAGGAAAAAGGTTTAGAAAGACCAGTTGAAATGCAAAAAGGCGATACTATTGAAAGTCTTGATAAATATGCACCTTGGTTTAAAGTGTTGTTTGAACTGGAAAAGAAAAAAATTATTGATGATGACCAAGTGGAAAATATCTTAGATGGTATTACAGAAAATATGGGTATCTTCGGCGGTAGCAAGATGTCCTCACAAATCAGAAAAAGATTTGGTGTTTAATTAAGAAGGGGTTGCGGTGACAATTATGAGCAAACAAGAAATAGATACAAATGAAATTGCGGGGAAGAAAAAACCGACACTAAATTTAGGCGAAATTAACTTTTACGGATTGTGGCATACAGTTAAAACCTTTTGCACTTTCTTCGCTTTTGTAAGTGCATTTATTTGGTTTTTTCCTCAAACTCTTCCAATAGATGAAATTTTTATGTTGATACTGCTTGGTTTAGGTGCTGTATGTGCACTTGTGTCTTGCATTGTTGATGTCTTTAAAATCACTCATTTTGTAGCAGCAACAATAACCAAAGTGTTGACAGCGATATCTGTGTTCACATTAATTCCGTTTCTTCCTATTTTTGTTGCAATTATAACATATACGGGTACATTTGCATTTGCTTTTGTATTCTGTATAATGTTCCCTTATGTGATTACGGTAATTACATATATAGTTAGACTGATAATCGCAAAAAATGAAGGTATCTTTATTGAAAACAAGAAGAAGGAAATCATTACAGCAGTAGCAGGTTTTTTAACTGCGGTTTCGGTTCTTGTGCTTTGTTTAATTATTCGTAGCACAACGGTTACTGTTACAAACTTGACAATGGATGACCTTAACCAACAGCAAGTATATAGCGAATATATTGCTGATTTTCCTGAGCGAACTGTTGATGGTATTGATATTACAAATCCTACCAGTAGCAAATACAATGCCGATACTCTTAGTCACGATGATGTATATGACTTTGAAACAACTGTTGGCGGTGTGACTTATAAAAACAAAGTGACAATTCATTACGAATATAGAGATGGTAAATGGAAACTTGATGAAATCAATGAGCAAAGAGATTTAGACAATGCTACCATTGATATTTCTGGCACTTTTGAAGGTGTTGGCAAATTTGAAGGTGCTCTTGCCATGAGAGATTTTCAATACACATTCAAGATTGAAAAATTAACCAAAGACGGTGGCACAGCATCGCTAGTCATCTACGATGATAGAACAAATGAAAATCTTGTTGATACAAAATCCAATATTACGGTTGTTGAAACGATAACCGAGAACAACGATATTGTTTTAAATCTTAATATTGAATTTAACCCTGCACTTGAAGGTGGCATTGATAATGTTGAAGGAAAATATTCAGTAGCAACTGGAACATTAACCGTACACGGTTTCTCGTTTAATGATGATATTATTCTCTCAATTAAATAATTTGAGTAAATAATAAATATAGAAAGGTTTAATAATTATGAAAAGATTACTTGCTTTATTACTTGCGACATTGATGGTCTTCTCGCTCGTTTCTTGTGGCAACAGCGATACCAAGGGTGGTTCTAACACCGAAAAGAGTGTTGAAGAAATTGTTAAGAATGATGATAGTACCATTGGAAAATTAGTTAGAACTTGGTGCGAAACAATTTCCATTACAGACCAAGCAAAAGGTTATGCTAATCGTGCAGAAAATAACTTTTATAAATTTAATTACACCAGTGAAGAAAAAGCAGATGGTGAAGATATTAAACGAGTTTACGAAAGCGAAAACAAAAGATATAAATTTACTGTTAGTTATGACAAGGCAGAAAATACACTGACAATTTTTGACGAAAGACAATCTACAATAACTGGTCGTATACAAGGTTGTAATGAAGTTGAGATGGGTTATAATGCCAGCACAACAGTTGTTAAGTTTAATGCAGAAAACATCTTGGTTAGTGCAACAAAAACGGATGCAGAAAAACCTGAATATGATTTTTCATACGACCAAATGATTTACACTTTTGATGAAAAAGGCAATCTGATTGAGACTGTTCCTAAAAACACCAATACTAATAGTATATTTGGAGATAGTTACAAATATAAATACGAATATGATGAGAATAATAACCTGATTAAATTAATTCACGATGATGACTATACTGAATATACATACGATGAAAACGGCAATATAACTGTATATTCTTATACAACCGATGAATACGGCGAAACAATGGAAAAAAGTCCGTTCAAATGTGAAAAACTTGAAAACGGAAACATAAAAATAACTCAGTTTGATGTTGAAAATAAAGACCGTGTTATCCGTTGGGAAATCTATGACCACTATGGTAATTCAATTGAAAGAACTGATTATAAAGAAGATGGAACAGTAGATTTTTCTTCAAAATGCAAATACAACGAAGAAGGCGATTGCATTGAGGAAACAAGAACAGATGAATATGGCGAAAGTGTTACAGGATACGAATACAATGAATACGGAAATACGATTAAAACAATCTACTACAACGATGAAGGCAAGGCTTATTCAATTACCGAATACAAATACGACGAAAATGGGAAGAAGATAGATGAGGAAACCTATCGTCCTTAGTAAATAGAAAGGTAAAACGATTATGAAACGAACACTGGCAGTACTACTCGTTTTTGTATTAGTGTTAGGTGATGTCAAGAAAAGTATCAGTTAGTAGATACTAAAAGTATCACTTAGATGATACCAAAAAGGATATGAGTGAAAACAAAAAATCTACTCATATCTTTTTTTATGCTCTGTTCGCAAGTGGAGTGCAACGATTATTATGCTCTGTCCGACCGTAAGGGAGTTGGATGGAGCATTTTTTCGTAGAAAACTCAGTTTTTGTGGCAGTATTGCGGCGGTATGCCACAAAATGTACTGAGTTATATTTTCTGTGAAAATATAATCGTTTAAATAAAGTTTCCTTCATTATTACACTAAGACCATATCAAAAAAGATATGAGAAAAAATGAAAGGAGTTATTTAAATGCAAGACCCTCACTTTTTCCCTTTAACAGAGCAACAAGTTTTTGAAAACCAAAAATCACTATCCGAGAAATTAAATTTTGCCAAAACGATTTGTGACCTTGCATCCGAAGAAGGTTGGTTTGCTGATATGTTTGGAGTTAGTCCACGAGATGCAAGTCTTTTGTCATATGAAATATCCGTTATACAAGAAAAGATAATTGGCAATCTCATAATTTTTGATGAAAGGGAAGATAAGGTGATTTAATGGAAGAAATAAATGCTACTTTATCATTTCATATGGATAGTAGACATAATGATAAACACGATGCAAGAAATTTGTATGTGCCATATGTAAATCCAGAATTGAGCATAAACAATTATTATCCTGATTTTAATATGTCCAGAGAGCAGGCATTTGAATTTTTATTTAGCGATGCTGTCCGTGAGTATAATCAAAAACAGACCAGACCTGAACGAAGGATTAAAAATTACTTGGAAAAACTCTTGGCATCAGAAGAGCGACAAAATCAACTGATTAGAGAAAAACGAGCAGAAGGATGCAGTTATAAAGAATTAGCGAAATTCAGGAAGAAAAAACACTGCTCCGTTCAAATGATTATAGGAATTGGCAATATACAGGAAAATCCAGAGTTCAAAGCAAATGGTTCAAAGGCGGAGGTTGTCAATAAAATCATAAAAGAATATATTGATGGATTTCAGGAACGAAATCCAAATGCCTTCCTGTACCACAGTGCACGGCATAACGATGAGCAGGGAGTTATTCATGGACACCTGTCAATAATCTGGTATGCGGATGGGTTCACCAAAGGTATGAGCAGACAAGTATCGCAGAAAAAAGCACTGGAACAGATGGGATTTGTGTCTGACACGAAAAAAGGTGCGGATGGTAAATTGCATCTCGCCATTGAGAAGTGGCAGCAAAGAGAACGGTCTGTTCTCCGTAGCATCTGCAAATCCTACGGCATCAACATTGTATCTGGTAGAGAAAGTCGCGAACACCTTGACCGTGAGCATTATATTATAAAAAAGCAAAAAGAAGAGTGTGCTACACTATTAAAAGATGCAAACGAGAAAGCGGGTGCTGTTTTAGCAGCACAAGAAAAGGTTGATGCACAACTTTTTGACATCAAGAATTTTTTACAAAATACCGAAAACGGTGCTGTTTATTCCATATATGCAGAGAACCGTGACAGCAAAGAAAAAATTTCCGCATACGAAAAAAAGAATAGGGAGACATATTTTCTATTGGCAAGATTATGGGAAGAATATAAAAAAGAAAATGCACGGTACTGGGAAAAGTACCGTGCAGATAAAAATGAACTCTTTGCATCTCTCCAAGCAATTCGGAACGGTGTCAAGTACAATAAGAAGCAACTGGATGATTGCTTATATTCGCTTTTAGATACCAGTCAATCGCTTTTAAGCAAACTAATATCCATTATAGAACTGTTTGCTTTGCTCGTTGAGAACACTGTTTTTAAGCGAGAATTAGCGAAGATAGAACAAGCACACAGAGAACTAAAAGAAAATGCCCGTGTGGTGTTACAGGCATCCAAAGAAACCAGTATCGCTCTAAAATCAAAAGATATGGATAATGTAGAACTTGCACTACAAAACTGGAACACGACTATTCAAAAAACTGATAATGACTTGCGATTACAATTTCAAACGGTTGATGAACAATATAAAGGGATATAATGAAAAAAGATATGAGAGATTTTGTTTCTCTCATATCTTTTTGTGTTTTTTCTTAAATTCTTCAATATCAAAATTTATTGTTACATAGGTGCGGGGTTTCGGAACTTTCTCTGCTAACAACTGCCAACGGCGGTATACATTGTAACTGCTAATCATATTCAGCATTTCCATCGCTCTTTCAACCCTTGCTCGTTCGGAAGGAACGGTGTCTATCATAGTATCCGCCAAGTTGCTGATTTCATAATATTCACTGGGCACTCCTCCGCATCTCTTTGGTAAATCAAAAATCTCAAATGGTTGGTTAGAAAGGTCATCACTGTAACTTAATGTGTTTTCATAATCATTCGCCATCAACCAAAATGTGATTTTACTGCTAATACCACAATAATCCTTTAATAATTCTAATGTGGTCTTTGGACTAATTTGATAAGTTTCATATGCAAAATAAATTTCTTTAAATGCATCGTTAATATTTAACCTCTGTTCAGTTCTAAGTCCCCCTGAATTTTTTTGTGGTATCGCATTGCTAACATAAACAGAAAAATCTTCAATGAGTTCAGATGCTGATTTTGAAGACTTAACAAAGAAATCTTCTCCTGCTTTCTGGTTTCCAAATCTTAGTGTGGAAAACGGAGAGATTTTTGCGATTGCTCCATCAAAATTAAAAATCAAAAGGTCAATGCCTTTTTGCAGGATAGCAGTATAGAACATCGTTGCCTTTTGACTGTTACCCATCAGCAAGGCATCCACAGAATACATATCTATTCTATCGCCTGTATCCAGTTTTTCAATCAGTTCCATTAATTTTGGTCTGTTGTCTGTATCAGAGCGAATAATATCAATGACAATTTCATCAACACCAATAGAATACAATTCTTGATATGCTACTGTTTTCTTAATATCAATCGTTGTATTTCGTATGCTTACACCGTATCCATAAGCTTTTTTCATATAATTACCCCTTTTTAAAAAATAAACCTTTCCAAAGGCTTGACAATGAAACTGTTGGTGTGTATAATAATAGTGGTATAGGTGGAATACAAAAACCACCTATAAAAAATCTCTTGCTATGGGTATAGGCAAAAGGCGATTAAATGTCGCCTAAAACAATACCTTGCTATGAGTATAGCAAAAAGGCGAGAGAAAGTCAAGCATCTTGACACCTGAATATAAAAATTCAGCACATTGCGAGGTCGTACACAACTAAAAATCAATTTGAAAGGAGTTTTATATGGAACAGATGACCCGAACTATCTCAACCGATATTAAATTGTATTCCGTTAAGGAAGTCGCAAGTTTGCTTTCAATCAGCAAGAACAGGGTTTATGACCTTATTTATGCTAACCGTATTCCTGCTATGGATATAGGCGGGTTAAAAATAAGGCACGAAACTCTTGCTGATTTTCTCAAAAATATGGAGGGGTACGAGGTTGATTTCAACCACCCAGAAAATCTTTATGTTTTGCAGAAAAGAACTGCATAGAAAGGAGTAAAAAATGAGTAAAAGTATTGAAACAGTAAGAACCGTTCATATCTTCAAATCTAAATACAAAAGAAAGGACGGTAAGGAAACTTGGTCGTATCGTTTTGAAATGCCATATCGCCGTGCAGATGGCAAAAGAGATTTTGCCACAAAGAGTGGTTTTGCAACAAAAACGGCGGCGAAAACGGCAGGACAACAAGAGTTCAACCGTATCTATAATGGTGTTGTACCACAAATTACCAAGTCTGATGACCGTGTTGCAGAACTTCGTTTCAAGGACTACATCACAAACTATTGGTATCCGTTTAAGCAAAAATTGGTAAAAGACACCACTATGGAGGGGTATCAAAAGAAATTCAACGGTATTTTATTTCCTAGATTTGGTAACACGGCAATAAAGGACATCACAACCGAGGTTTTAGAAGAGTTCTTAAACACGGACATTTACCTTAATTCCGAGTTATCAAACCACACACTTCTTAACCTACGGGCATTGTTAAAGCAAGTTTTTAATTTCGCCGTTAAAAACGGACATATTGATACAAATCCAATGCTCACAGCAACTCCCCACAACCCTCGCATACCACCTAATGTGGTCAAACGAGGACAGTGCCGAACCGCTATTGATAAGGGAACACTTGACAAAATCTACGATTTATACCCCAAAGGCACTCTTGAACATCTTGCCCTTAAAATTATGCAACTGACAGGTATGAGACACGGAGAGTGTTTTGCTCTTGATTGGAGAGATATTTGTTTTGAAAATCATTGTATTTATCTTGTTAGACAGATACAGAGAAAATCATCAAAATTCACTCCGACTGCTTGGGAAAAAGAACTACTTGCAAAACACCCCGAACTTCGTAATTTCAAGTGGTATATCAGCAACCCTAAATACGAAAGTCGCCGTGCTATTCCTATGTCAGCAGAGATTGAGCAATTGCTTAAAGATGAATTGGAGTGTCAACAAGCAAATCGTAAAAAATATGGTGCAAAGTATAAGAGGTATTTCTATACTCGTAGAACTGCACCCCGTTATTACAACGACTTTCATACCTTTAATACTTGCACAAGTCAAATTAAGGGGGAAATCGTTACAGAGTTTGAGAATGGTATTCTTAACGAACACGGTATTGGTTACGAGTTCAACCCTGTTTTTCGCCGTGTGAATGGTGCTTATTATACATCTGGAAACACTCAATATATTTCTCGTAAAATTCACGGTTACGAAGGTAACGAACTTATTTCAAGCACCTTTAATATTCATTCTTTACGACACACTTATGCATCTTCTATGAGGTCAATGGGTTTTGAAAGTTACATTGTGCAAAGTTTAATGGGACACAAAAATCCATCAACGACAACACAGGTGTATATGCATCTTGAAGAGAATGTGTTTACACAGGTGGCACACACGGTCAACACTATGGGCAGTGTGGATGCCTTAATCAACAATCTCTCCAACGAACAGTTGGAAGAGTTGAAAATAAAATTATTAAATAAAGGAGAATTGCAGTAATGCAGGAATTGTTTGTAGGCCAAAAGGCAAGAAATTTGAAAATGTTTGAGGCAGTTTATAAAAACTGCCCTTACAAAAACTTTGAATACACAGGATTAAACATCACAGAAGATGGGACTTTAATATTGTGTAATTTCATACCCAACATTCGTAAAATAGAGATTGACTATTTTATGAATAGAAAGACAAAGTTTTATAACTTTGATGTTGACAATACAATATCGGCACTTTTATTACGAGGTTCAGTAAGTTGCGACCAAATATTAGAGCCAATATACCCCGACAATCGTATTGATTTGATATCTCAAAACAAAGAAATGCTTATGTTAATGGTTGATACGGCAACAGATGAGGTCAAAGCATTTCGTATGTGCTTATTACCTGATAGAGTATGTCAAACAATAGTTGAGAATTTAAACAAAATCAAACAGGCAAATATTTCACAGGAGAATTTGTTAAGGTCATTAACAACTGAAATTTATTCCAGAACTCCCGAACGACTTGAAAAACTTGGAAGATACATAGGTAAAGAGAGCAACAGTATTACATCGGCGAAAATGATGTTTCCTATTTAAATAAGAGGGGATGTTCCATCTTATTATTTACAACATACAATTAAATGCAATCAAGTGAAGAGAGGGACAACCCCTCTCTTTTTGTTGTTTTAGTATTAAAAAAATAGTTATGTGGGAGTTTTTCCTGCATAACTTTTTTGCGAAAAACTGCTGAATTATAAGCAAATCAAAACCCGATGTTGAAAAAATGTAGAAAATTCACCGTGTTGAAAATAAAAAACAAGGTTTAAGGTCGTTAAACCTCAAACCTTGAATTTCGTAAAAGTCCTAAAACCCTTTATTTATGCGGTTTTCTTACTTATTAAGTGCTTCGTTTACTGCAACTGCACATGCAACTGTCATACCAACCATCGGGTTGTTACCAGCACCGATAAGTCCCATCATCTCAACGTGAGCAGGAACGGAAGAAGAACCTGCAAACTGAGCGTCTGAGTGCATACGGCCCATAGTATCGGTCATACCGTAAGAAGCGGGGCCGGCAGCCATATTATCGGGGTGGAGAGTACGTCCTGTACCGCCGCCTGATGCTACTGAGAAGTACTTCTTGCCCTGTTCGATACATTCTTTCTTGTAAGTACCTGCAACGGGGTGTTGGAAGCGGGTGGGGTTGGTTGAGTTACCTGTGATAGAAACGTCAACACCCTCTTTATGCATAATAGCAACGCCTTCGCGAACATCGTCCGCACCGTAGCAACGAACCTTTGCACGCTCGCCGTCGGAATAAGCGATTTCTTCAACTACAGCGAGTTCGCCTGTGAAGTAATCGAACTTAGTTTGAACATAGGTAAAGCCGTTAATTCTTGAAATGATTTTAGCGGCATCTTTACCAAGACCGTTAAGAACAACGCGGAGAGGTTCTTTACGAGCCTTGTTAGCGCTCTTAGCAAGACCGATAGCGCCTTCAGCAGCAGCGAATGATTCGTGACCTGCGAGGAAAGCGAAACATTTGGTTTCTTCGCGAAGAAGCATAGCGCCGAGGTTACCGTGACCAAGACCAACCTTACGGTCGTCAGCAACAGAACCGGGGATGCAAAAAGATTGAAGACCTACACCGATTTTTTCAGCGGCTTCAGCAGCGCTCTTAACTTCATCCTTAATAGCGATAGCGCAACCTACAACATAAGCCCAAGCAGCGTTTTCGAAGCAGATAGGCTGAATATCCTTAACGATATTGTAAGCGTCAACACCTGCTTTATCGCAAATCTCTTTGGCTTCTTCGATAGAAGAAATGCCGTGCTTACTGAGTTCTGCGTTTATTTGATTTATTCTTCTGTCATAACTTTCAAATAATGCCATTTTCCGTTACCTCCCTTATTATTCTTCACGGGGGTCGATGAGTCTTACAGCGTCATCAACACGTCCGTACTGGCCGCTGGCTTTAGCAAGAGCCTCATTAGCGTCCATACCTTTTTTAATCATATCCATCATTTTGCCGAGGTGAACGAACTTGTAACCGATAATGGTATCATTTTCGTCAATAGCAATTTTGGTTATATAACCCTCTGCAAGTTCGAGGTAACGCGGACCTTTTGCCTTTGTAGCAAAGGTTGTACCTGTTTGTGAACGAAGACCTTTTCCTAAGTCTTCAAGACCTGCACCGATAGGAAGACCGTCTTCCGAGAAAGCGGTTTGGGTACGGCCGTAAACGATCTGGAGGAAAAGTTCGCGCATAGCGGTGTTAATAGCATCGCAAACGAGGTCGGTATTAAGTGCTTCAAGAATGGTTTTGCCAACCAAAATTTCAGAAGCCATAGCGGCAGAGTGGGTCATACCCGAGCAGCCGAGAGTTTCAACCAAAGCCTCTTCAATAATACCCTCTTTAACATTAAGGGTAAGTTTACAGGTTCCTTGTTGGGGAGCGCACCAGCCCACACCGTGTGTAAGACCAGATACATCCTTAACTTCTTTAACCTGAACCCATTTGCCCTCCTCCGGAATTGGAGCAGGACCGTGATATGTGCCTTTAGCAAGTGGGCACATATTTTCTACTTCATGTGAATAGTTCATTATATGTACTCCTTTCAGAATTGTCGAACTGCAAAACAGTCCATACTAAATTAATTATAATGGCCATAGAAAGTCGAAATAGTGTAAATCACACTATTTTGACACCAAATCTTTGATTTGGCTATGTCCATTGCAATGAATATAGTCAAAATTAAATTTTTAAAGATTTAATTTTGCTTAAGCCGATAAAATCGGCTTGTCGAAACACTATTTAGCGTTTCGACATTCTATAACCATTATAACAAAACACGACAAAAAAGACAATAGCAAACTGTCAAAAAATTAACATTTTTTAGTCTTTTTGAGCCATAATGCTATCAAAATAATCCTCAGCGGCTTTTTTTACATCTTCAATAAGTTTGGTTTTATCTTCAAAGGGCAGTTCGCTATCGACTGTTTTTAATATTTCTGCTTTAGCGATTTCGGTTCTGCCAAGGATAAGGTTAACAAGTTCTTTAGGGTCAAGGTCACTAGGGCTAGACGTAAGCGAGTTGCAACATTTTGCCGCTTTAACTACAATTTTGCCGATAATTGTCGCCGCGAACTTAGTATCATCGGAAAGTTCAGCCTTACGTTTGACCTTGTTTTCAATTTTTGCCATAGCGGTTGACGGTTCACTCATTTTTTTTAGTGCTGCCAATTCATCCTTTAAGTTTTCAATTTCTTTTAAAAGTTGGTTATTTTTCTCCTTTTCGCTTTCGTACAGGTGCAAATACTTTTGCGATTTTTCGAAAAGTTCAACGTTTTGTTTAATCAGTTCGCTTTTCCGCAAAATATGACCCCCTTTATTTTATATATTTTTTAAAAAATTCTATTTTTGTAATTCTTATAAACAAGTTAATCAGTAAAATTCCCAACAAAGCGCCGCAAAAATCAATGCAAACATCCCTCACTTCACCGCTGCGCCCAGGGATATAACGTTGGTGAATTTCGTCGCTTATTGCATAAATAAGGCAAAAAGTGGCGGACAGGGAACACCGCGCATAAAAAGAAATTTTGCTGTAGGTGAAAATACTCAAAAAAGCAAGCACACCCAAAACACAATAAATTGTAAAATGAGCGGTTTTTCTGATAACAAACTGAAAATTACTGCGGATTATAAGCCTTTCGGCTTCGGGCAGTTCTTCATAATCAGGTATAACGATATTAATCACGAACTGCACTATTCCACCGCTTGTTTTTGAGGATGTTGCGGCGTTTTCTGATGATAAATCAAATATTAAAGTAGACCAGAGTATTAACAGAATAACCGATATTATACGAATGAATTTTACCATTAAATTCTCCACACACAAAACCGCCACAGTCATTAGACGGTGACGGTTTGCAAGTTTATTTTACTTTAGAATAGTAATTCATGGGGTTTACATAGCCGTCGTTATTGCGCATTATGCCAAAGTGCAAATGGTAACCTGTAGAGTCACCCGTTGTACCGACATAACCGATAACCTGACCTTGTTTTACCGACTGACCGTTACTAACTGCTAAAGTATTCATATGAGCGTACATGGCCTTTATATGCTCGCCGTTTACCATACCGTGATCTATAGCAACGTGGTTGCCCCAACCGCTTCCGCAACGGCAACGGCTGCTCTTTGTGGTATGAGGGCAAGAACTGTATGCCGCGTATACAATACCGTCAGCAATAGCGACGATTGGTTTGCCGAATATCGAGCCGCCCGAAATATCAATACCGCGGTGCATGGTTCCCCAACGCGGACCGTAATAAGAAGTGATATTCTGGCAACTGGGAACAGGCCACACAAAACCTACAGCAGAGTTTATAAAAGTTGTATTTGCGCTGCTGTATAAAAGTTTATTGAGGTATTCGGTTTTTTCTTTGATATCGGCCTCAATATTAGCGTTTTCTTTTTCGGTTTGACTTTGTTCGGCTGCAATAGAGTTGTAAATTTTCTGAGCCTCAGCCTCCTCGGCTTCAAGTTCCTTTTGAGCCGCAACAACGGTTGCTCTGACTGCTACCTGTTTATCAAGAAGAGTTTGGTTTTCGGCATTTTTAGCCTCCAAATCCTTGATAATTGCAATCATATCTTCAATCATTCGTTTATCTCTTGCAGAAACAGAGGCGGTAAGTTGCGAAAGTTGCAGAAAATCGGCAAAACTTTCAGCACCTAGAAGCACCTGAATATCACTACCGGTATTGCTCATATAAATTGCGCGAAGACGTTTTTTGAAAGCGAGTTTGCTTTCTTCAATTTCGGCATTCTGAGCATCAATAGCCTTTTTGTTTTCGGAAATTTTGGCGTTAATCGAGTTGATTTCGGTGTTACAGCGAACAACCTGCGCCTGAATATTGGCTATTTTCTTTTGTATAGCAGAGAGTACTGCGGACTGGTCCTGTTTCTCTTCTTTTAAACGTTTGATTTCGCCCTCTAACTTTTCCGATTCTTTTTGCAAAGCCGCAATATCGTTACGAAGAGAGTCTTCGCTTGTGGCTTCGGCTAACCAATCGGTACTGTTAACTATTAAAAATGTTAAGCAAAAGCATAAAATCAACGAAACTGAACGTTTGATTAATTTTGACATAAAATCCTCCGTAGAAATTTTAAATAGCGGCAAATTCGCTGCCCTCACGGCGCAGATATTTGCTTATCATAATTAAACTGCCTAAAATACCTGCAAAAATACCGATTCCAATGAATACTAACAGCAGGAAAAGCGCCATATCGCCGTATTTAACAATATCGCTGGTTCCAAGTGTTGTAACAATAGTTTCGGTGGCTACTCTGTAACAGAAATACAGTAACCCTTCAGAAATAAGGGCGGATATAATGCCTATAAGCACACCCTCAACAACAAAGGGGATACGTACAAAAGCATCGGTAGCGCCAACCGCTTTCATAATACTTATTTCAAGTTTGCGGTTATACATCGTAACACGTATTGTGTTTGAAACGATTACAAGTGAAATAACCATTAAAATTGCGATAATCCAAATACCTGCTATACCGATACCGTTTTTAACAGCGGTGATTTTATCGGCCAGATCGCTTTGGGACTGGATTGCATCTATGCCCTCAAATTTAGCGATTTCTTCAAGAGTAGCGTTAAAAAGGGACATATCTTTCATTTGAATTTTAGCCGCGCAGGACATTGGGTTACCGTATTCTTCGTCAAGGAAAGAGAAATATTCTTCCTGACCTTCTAGCATAGATGCTTTTACGGTTTCCAACCCTTCTTCACTGGAAACAAAGGTTACTTCTGCTACATTTGGGAGTGCCTTAATTTCTTCGCAAAGGGCAAGGGCTTCCTCATCACTGTGTATAAAATAGTCACTTGGTTTAATACCGTTAGCGTCAGCCTCTTCGCCGCTTTCGGTGGCACCCTCTTCACTTGTGTCCGAAGCGGTTTCTTCCGAAGCAGAGGAAGCATCTTCTGCGGTATTTTCCTGTTCACTGTAAAGCGCCCAGTTATAGTCTTTCATATAGGCAATAACAACGTTTTGCTGTTCAAGATTGCCTATTGCTACGTTAACGTTTTCTGATATAAGAATTGCAAGGCCTATAATTACCATACAGGCAACCAAAACACCTACCGACGCCAGTGTCATAAGGCGGTTTACCCAGGTATTTTTTATGCCTTCGCCGACAAGGTATTTAACACTGCGTAATTTCATTGTGCATTACCTCCGGCATTATCTGCTACTATTCTACCGCCGTCAAGCATAATAACGCGGTGCTGAAAATCGCGTACAAGATTATGGTCATGAGTAACCATCAGAACGGTAGTGCCTTGCTTATTGATTTCGGTAAGCATTGAAACGATTTCATAGGACATATTCGGGTCAACGTTACCGGTAGGCTCGTCCGCAATTATAAGGTCGGGCGAGTTTATGAGCGCGCGTGCAAGACCTACGCGCTGTTGTTCACCGCCTGAAAGTTGGGATGGCATTGAACGTGCTTTATGTCCAAGACCTACCTTGCTTAAGACTTTTGAAACTTCGCGGCGAATATTTTTATCCGAAGCGCCTACAACGTGCATTGCGAATGCAACATTCTGAAAAACGTTCATTGTGGGAATAAGGCGAAAATCCTGAAAAACTATTCCCATAGTACGTCTTAACATCGGCACTTGTTTACGTTTCATATCTGTAAGGTTAAAGCCGTTAACAAAAATTTTGCCTGTGTTAGCCTTTTCCTCACGCATAATAAGTTTCATAAATGTACTTTTACCTGCGCCAGAAGAACCTACAACGAATACAAATTCGCCGTTATTTATGGTAATATTAACATCTTCTAAAGCGTGGGTACCTGTTACGTAGGTTTTAGAAACACTCCTGAACTCAATTATAGGTTTTTGGGGTGTTATTATTTCGTCAGACGAAAATAATTGTTCCATTAAAACTCCACTTTCTTAGTATTTGATAGGATTGCTCTTTAAGTATCTGTTAACCATAAGAGCGATTTTGAAGATGATAGCGTGGTCAAACTCGCGTAGGTCAAGACCTGTTATCTTTTTGATTTTTTCAAGTCTGTACACAAGGGTGTTACGGTGCACAAAAAGTTTTCTCGATGTTTCGGAAACATTGAGGTTGTTTTCAAAGAAACGCTGGATTGTGAAAAGGGTTTCCTGATCAAGACTTTCTATTGAACCGAGTTTGAAAACTTCCTTCAAGAAAGTTTCACAAAGGGTGGTGGGAAGTTGGTAAATTAGTCTTGCAATACCAAGATTATCGTAGGCTACAATAGTTTTCTCGGTATCGAAAACTTTACCTACTTCAAGCGCAGTCTGAGCCTCTTTGAAAGAACGTGCTAAATCTTTAAGGTTGTCCACCGTAGTACCAATACCGATAACAGCGTGAATATAAAACTCACCTGACATAGTGTCGGCTATAGTAGATGCTAACTTTTCAATAGTCTTATGGTCGATACCTGCCTTGGTTTCCTTAACAAGCGCAATATCGGTTTCGTTAATGCTTATAACGAAATCTTTGGATTTATCGGGGAAAAGATTCTGCACGATATCGTAAACCGAAATATCGTGATGCTCGGTAGCGCGGATAAGGAATACAGTACGTGTAACATCACTGTTAAAATAAAGTTCACGAGCCTTTAAATAGATATCGCCCGGAAGAATATTGTCAAGTATTATATTCTTAATAAAGTTGCTACGGTCATACTTTTCGTCATAATAAAACTTAATGTTAGCAAAAGCCACTGCTAATACTGCGGCGTATTTGGATGCTAAAACATCGTCACCCTCAACAAAAACAGTATAGTTAGGGCCTTGTGCCGAGCCTAAACTTTTAAAGGTAATACCGTCGCTTACGGTAATGTCTGTGCCTATTAGTGTGAAACTTTCTACCGTTTCGCCGATTTTGCCTAATTCGCTGCAGGCAATTATAGTGAAATTTTCGTCTATTATACCGAACGGGCGGTCAATAGAATCCTTCATCTGATGGATAACCCCTTGAAACAGACGGTTTGACATGGTTTAAAACACTTCCTTTAATATTACTTATAAATAAAATTACTAGAACTTATTATATATGAATTATGTATATATTCATACATTTTCTATTTTACACAATAACGCGTAAATTTGCAAGCAATAATATTAAAAAATGAAAAAAAGTTACAAAATAGTTACAAATAGTGTGTTTGATGTGATAGTTAAGAAAAACCGCGTTTCACTTTAAAGCGAAACGCGGTTAAAAAACTAATATAAATTAATCGTTTACATAAGGAAGTAAAGCCATTTGACGAGCGCGCTTAATAGCGGTTGTCAATTCACGCTGGTGAGCAGCGCAGGTGCCGGTTGCACGGCGGGGAAGAATCTTAGCGCGTTCAGAGATGAACTTGCGAAGACGGGCTACATCCTTATAATCAATGCTTTCAACACGATCAACGCAGAAATGGCAAACCTTTTTGCGAGGTTTTTTGTGCATGGGTCTATCGTTTCTCTCGTTTTCCATTTTAAAAGCCTCCTTAAATTTTAAATTTGGTGTTTAGAACGGCAAATCGTCGTCCGTAGCATCGCCTAAATCGGCGAAATCGTTAACGTCGGCATTGCTGTATGAAGCGGGAGCAGTGTCACCCACGGGTGCGCCTGAATCCCTTTTCGATTCAACAAACTGAACGTTATTTACAACTACTTCAAAAGCAGTGCGGTTGTTGCCGTTTTTATCCTGATAACGTCTTGTCTGGATAGAACCTTCAATACCGATTAAATTGCCTTTTTTGAAGTATTTAGTGATAAACTCCGCAGACTGACGCCAAGCAACGATATTAATAAAATCAGTCTGGCGCTCTTCACCGGAGCGATAACGGCGGTCAACAGCAATGGAGAAGGTTGTGACAGATAAGCCGTTAGAAGTGGTCTTAAGTTCGGGGTCAGCAGTTAAGCGACCTGTTAAAACTACTAAATTAAACATTTCTTATCCTCCATTACTTTTTAATTACCATAACGCGTAAAACGCCATCGGTAATCTTTACAATACGCTCGAGTTCAGCGGGGAAATTAGGCTCGCTTTCGAAGTTGTAGAAAACGTAATAACCCTCAGCCTCGTCATTGATAAGGTAAGCAAGACGGCGCTTGCCCCAATCATCAACACTTTCGATTGTACCGTTTTTTGCGATAAGGTCATTAATCTTTTCCTTTAATGCTGCGGTGGCTTCTTCGCCGCCTGCTACTGAAAAGATAACGCCTGCCTCGTACTTGTTGGTCATTCTCTTTGCACCTCCCTTTGGACTTTTGGCTTCGCTCACAGTCGAAGCAAGGAACTAATGGATAAAAAACATACTTTTCCATTAAGCAAACTGTATTATAACAACTTAAATTTCTTTTGTCAATAAAAATATTGATTTTTTCGGAAAATATAATATAATATTCTTGAAAAGGAACGGTGATATTATGCTTCTTGCAGTTGATATAGGTAATACGAATATAACCTTGGGTGCTTATGATACCGGTATGTTGGCTTTTACGGCAAGGCTTGCAACCGAAACTGCCAAAACTGCCGACCAATATGCAGTGGAACTTAAAAATCTGCTTGCGCTCAACGAAATTGAAAGTTATGAGATAGAGGACTGCATTATTTCCTCGGTAGTGCCTGCAGTTGCAAAAAGTATAAGTGCGGCGGTTTCAAAACTTTGTCACATAGTGCCGCTTATGTTAGGACCCGGTGTAAAAACGGGACTTAATATTAAAATAGATAATCCGGCTCAACTCGGTGCCGATTTGGTGGCAGGTGCGGTTGGCGCGCTTGAAGCCTATACAATGCCCTGTGTTATAATCGATATGGGAACGGCTTCAACAGTAAGCGTGCTTGACAGAAACGGTACATTTTTAGGCGGTGTAATCGCCGCAGGTGTAAGGCTGACCCTTAAGGCGCTTACCGAAAATACTGCGCAACTTACATCTATCCCGATAGAAGCGCCGCAGTCGGTTATAGGCAGAAATACGGTTGAATGTATGCAGTCGGGGTTAGTTTACGGTACTGCCGCTATGATTGACGGCTTGCTGGAACAAATTGAAGAAGAACTCGGCGAAGTACCTACCGTTGTTGCAACGGGCGGACTTTCTAAAGAGATAATCACACATTGTAAAAAAGATATAATATACAGCGAAAATCTGTTGCTTGACGGATTAAGGGCAATATACGAAAAAAACAATTAGGATTAACGAGTATTTTAACAAAGTATGAGTGAAAATTCGCCTTTTAAAAACAGAATTCGGATTATTCGCTCTGCCCTAGGCATTTACTTAAAAAGCAAAAGTGTAAAGAGGAAAACCCAAAACGCCGAATTTTTAGTTTCCATCTAAAATACACAAATGCTTTTCTAAGTTTGCAATATATTATTTGAACTGTATCGAAAGAACAGTATCGGAGGTAATTTAAATGACAAATTCAGAAAAAAGAAAAAAACAGACTAAAACCTTAGTTTTAGGTTCGGTAATGACAGCGCTTGTTATTATACTGCAGTTAATAGGTACCGCAACCACATTTTTCGGTCCCTTTTCAACGGCAGTAGCACTTGTTCCCATTGTAATCGGCGCGGCTATGTGCGGAACGGCAGTAGGCGCGTGGCTTGGGTTTGTGTTTGGCGTAGTAGTACTGGTTTCGGGTGGAGCGGCGCTGTTTTTCGCGTTTGATGTTCCCGGAACATTTGTTACCGTACTCTTAAAGGGTACTGCTTGCGGATTAGCGGCAGGTATAGTTTATAAATTGCTTGAAAAAGTTAACCGTTATTTAGCGGTTATTGCGGCGGCGCTTGTATGCCCCGTAGTTAATACTTCGGTATTTTTATTAGGTTGTTTTGTGTTCTTTATGGACAGTGCCGACCAGATTGCCGCTCAGTTAGGATTAGAGGTTAGCGGTATGGCTTTGTTCTGGGCGCTTGCAATGGGCAACTTCCTTTTAGAACTCGCTACTAACATAGTTTTAAGCCCTGTAATAGTAAGGGTTCTTAGTATTGAGAAAAAATCAAAACTGTAGGAGAACTTTATGGCATTTTTGCATTTTTTAGAAGATTTACGCAATCCTTTTTGCGACGCCTTTTTTTCGCTTATAACCCATTTAGGAGAAGAAACATTTTTTATAGTATTCGGCCTTATATTCTTTTGGTGTATAAGTAAAAAAGAGGGTTATTATCTTTTATCCATCGGTTTTATAGGCACGGTTGTAAATCAGTTTTTAAAAATATTTTTCAGAATTCCGCGCCCGTGGGTTAAAGATAAAAGTTTTACTATTGTTGAGTCGGCTAAGGCGGAAGCCACGGGCTATTCTTTCCCAAGCGGACATACGCAGTCCTCGGTCGGAATATTCGGCGGTATAGCGCGTTGGAATAAATCAGGTCTTATAAGAATAATATGTATAGTGCTTTGCGTATTAGTTCCTTTTTCGCGAATGTATTTGGGGGTGCATACTCCAAGTGACGTTTTGGTGTCCCTTGTGATTTCGCTCGCACTTATTTTCGGACTATACCCTCTTATATATAAGTGTTTTGATAATACCAATGCTATGCGCATCTTGCTGATTGTTATAGTTTTACTGTCATTAGGATTTTTGGCTTTTGTTCTAATCTTCGAGTTCCCGAAAGATGTTGACATTAATAATCTTGAAAGCGCTACTAAAAATGCATATAAAATGCTTGGCTGTACATTAGGTATACTTATTGCTTTTGAAGTTGATAATAAGTTTATAGATTTTGATACAAGCGGCAGTTTCTTAGTTCAAGTACTTAAGTTTGTAATCGGTGTAATACCCCTTTTAATAATAAAATCGGGGCTAAAAACTCCGCTTTATACACTTTTTGGCGGCAGTTTTCTGGCTGATGGTGTTCGTTATTTACTTATAGTAATTTTTGCCGGTTGTATCTGGCCGCTTACCTTTAAATATTTTAAAAAACTTGATAAGAAGTAAATAAAAAACAGTCGTTCATTGAACGACTGTTTTTTATAGTTTATGGTTCACATTTCTGGCAGGGACTGTATCCAAGGTTTAAAAAATCATCTCGGTTGCTTGTAATAAAACGGTATTCTTCTTTTATGTTTTTTGCGGAACCGCAGGTCGTTTTATGAAAGATTTTACCGTTTAAACTGCCAATATACTGAATTTTAGCGGTACTTTCACTGTCGGGTGTTTTGTTTTCATTAGTTGTAGAATAAGTTTCCTGTGGTTTACTTTCTACCGTTACTTTACTCGCGTCAACTGTGCCGTAATCGGATTTCGAAGAATCTTTTATTCTATAACCGTTTACGGTGTTATCGGTGGGCATATTTATTTTTACGGGTTTTCTTGCACTTGAAGTGTCTGTTTCATTGCAACCTGTAACAGTAAAGGTCAGGAATAATGTTAAAAATAAAACCGAAAGTATTTTCAAACTCACACCAACTTTATTAAAAAGATATTTAAAAGTATATATCTTAATTTATTATCAGTCAAGTTTTAAGATTAATTCAAGTATTCTTTTTATACAAACTTCAAGGTGTGCGCGGGTAATTCGGCCTGATTTTAGCGATTCGGTAAGTTCTTCTATTTTACCGTAAGGCATTCTAAGGTCGTTGCCTGCAATAATGCAGTCGCTATGGTCGCCTGCGGCGTCCCAATCGGTCATAACCATTCCTTTGTAACCCCATTCACCTCTTAAAATTCCTGAGAGCAGTTCAAAGTTTGCGTTGCATCTGACCGCGTTTATAATGTTATAACTTGACATTATTGCCCAAGGGTCAGCCTCTTTTACGCAAATTTCAAAGCCGCGTAAATAAATTTCTCTGAGCGCACGTTCGGAAACTCGGCTGTCGCTGTAATGACGGTTGGTTTCCTTATTATTGCAGGCAAAGTGTTTTGGAGTTGCAACTATTTTTTCGCTTTGAATACCGCGTACCTTGGCGGCGGCGAATTTACCTGCAATTAACGGGTCTTCACCAAAGTATTCAAAATTTCTGCCGCAAAGGGGATTTCGGTGGATATTAAGTGCAGGTGTAAGCCAGATGGCAAGTCCGTTTTCTTTACATTCAAGTGCACCTGCTTTTCCTATTTCGTAAGCAAGTTCGGGGTCCCAGGTGCAAGCAATAAGTGTAGCACAAGGCCAAGCGGTAGTGGCAATACCTGTTTTTGGGTCTAAACGTACCCCTGCAGGACCGTCAACCGTCATAAGTGAGGGTATTCCAAGTTCATAAATATCACCGAAACCGAGAGTATTTGCAAGACCGCGGTTGCGTACACCACCCGCTAATCTTATTAACTGTTCGTCGGTGATTTGGGTTAAAAATTCGTCAAGAGTGATGTTGCCTTTTGCTACCTCTTCAAGTTTTATTATCATATCAGGATTAGGTCTGGTTGCGGTGTTTACGGGGGCGGGTAAATCGCTGTAATCCTTTATCGGAAAATCGGGGAGTTGTTCAAAACTTCCGTCCGAGAGCATTCTTTTACCTAACTTGTTAGGCGCACAACGCTGTTTTAATTGTTTTGTAACAATGAAATCTTCCGTAACTGTGTAGCGGTAATCGGCGGCGGTAAGATTGCGGCAATTATTACCTGCAAAGAATATATACTCGCCCTTTTCAAGTAAGAATGCCGATTTTTGCAGTTTTCCGAGGTCATCGTAACTAGCCATATCGGAAATATTGAATTGGGTTACAATATCTTCACTGGCATTTGGCTCTAAAAGGCCGGTCTTTTTAAAACCTATAAGCGAAATCTTAGGTTTGCCGAGCAATCCGTCAGGTGCGGAATAATAAACCTGAACAACCTCTTTACCGCTTACATTGCCTATGTTTTTAACGGTTACGGCAACTTCAATTTTTCCGTCTTTAAGAGTGGCTATAGGTTTGCTTATTTCAAAATCGGTATAAGAAAGACCGTAACCGAAAGGGTAGTTTACCTTTTTATAAGCATCGGGAACGGTTTCAAAATAACGGTAACCTACATAAATATCTTCAAAATAGCAAACATAATCGCGACTTTCTTTAAATGTTTCGGCACTCGGGTAATCGGCGAATTCTTTTGCAAAAGTATCGGTAAGTTTGCCCGATGGATTAACATCACCGCAAAGAATATCCGCGATAGCGAGTCCGCCCTCTATACCTGCCTGCCAGGCAAGGAGTGCGGCATCTATTTTTTCGTTTTCTTTTATCCAGGAAACATCTATCATTCCGCCAACGTCAAGCACCGCAACACTGTGTTCAAAAGCGGCGGTTACTTCGTTTACCATTTTTTGTTCGGTATCGGTAAGGTAGAAATCACCTTTTTCGCTTGAACGGTCAGACCCCTCGCCCGAATTTCTGTGTATAGTAATAATTGCTACATCTGCCTGTTTTGCGGCATCTTTAATCAGTTTTTGGGGAACCTCGATTTCTGCAAACATACCGTAATTGGCATTTTCTTTTAATTTTTCTACACAGTAGTCGTAATAGAATTTAGTAACGGGTTCGTAAACAGAAACATTTGGGGATTTTAACATAAAACCTTCGTAAATATTGCGCACATATTCGGAATAAACCATTCCGCTTCCTGTGCCGCCTTTTACGTAGTCAATACTGCCAATGCCGAAAAGGGCGACCTTTGTTTTCTTTTTAAGGGGTAGAATACCGTTATTTTCAAGCAGTACCATACCTTCATGTGCTACCTTGCGTGAGAGTTCAATATGCTCCTTAGAACCCGTAACGCGTTTGCCGTTTTCACCAAGGGCTGTGGTGATATTAAAATTGTATCTTGCCCATTTGCCCGATTCTACTTTGTCGTTTGCTCTGATAATGTTCATAAAATTTACCTCCCGAAATTCAATTTCTAATTGAATTTTAGGACAAATTATGCTATAATACAAGTAAATAAAAGTGAAATTCAGGACAAAAAATTCAAATTTGGTGATTTGATGAAAAATATATTACGCGAAGTTAAAAAAGGAATAAGTTTTTATACTTGCGATAACATTAATTTTCCTGCTCACGTTCACGAGGATATTGAGTTGATTTTTGTAAAACAGGGCGCGGTTACGGCTTTTTGCGATGGTAAAGAATATATGCTTACGAAAAATTCGGTTTTTTTGATTTTCCCTAATCAGATTCACCGCTATGTAAACTCGAATGACGGAGACTATGTAGTTTTAATAATAAAACCCTCTTTTTTGCTGCGTTACACCGAAATTTTTATTGAGGGCGAACCCGTTTCTTCGCTATACAGGTTTAATGACGGGGAGGATGATAATGCAATATTCTTACTTGAAACTGCATTAAAAGAATTTTCGCGTGACGGTTTCAGTGATGTAATAGCCGCGTATCTGACCGCGTTTTTTGGAAAAATTTTAAAGTTTTACAACATTGAAAAGGACCGTTTTTCAAGAAATACTGTTCTGCAGATATTGGAATACTGTTCAAAACATTACAGAGAGGAGATAACCATAAGCGAAATTGCAGATAAACTTCACATGAGCCGAAGTTGTGTTTCGCATATATTCAGCAAACGTCTTGCGATAAATTTTTGCGAATATATAAACACTTTGCGGTTGTCTGATGCGGTTAAGTTATTAAAAAACAAAAATTATTCTATAACCGAAATTGCAGATATTTCGGGTTTTGGAACTATACGAACATTTAATAGGGCATTTTTGAAACATTACGGTATTTCACCGTCGGAATACAGGAAAAAATTATCTAAAGTACAGGAGGAAAGGGAAGTATGAATCTTGTTTTGTTAACGGCGCTCGGTGTCGGCGGCGCTACGGTAATCGGTTCGGTTATCGGTTTTGTTTTAAAAAAACCGACACACAAATTTAATGATATTGTTCTTTCGTTTGCGGCAGGCGTTATGTTAGCGGCGGCGGTTATCGGTCTTATAATGCCCTCGCTTGAATATAACAAAGGTTTTTTAGCAATAATTATTACAGGTGCAGGTATTTTTTGCGGTGCAGTAGTTCTTAATTTGATTGATAAAATAGTACCGCATCTTCATAAAATGACGGGGGCTGATACTGAACACCACCCTGATAAAACCGAAAGCCTTAATAAAGTTTTGCTATTTGTAATTGCTATTGCTATTCACAATTTGCCCGAGGGTATTGCCGCAGGAGTAAGTTTTGGCAGCGAGAATATAACTCAGGCAATAACTGTAGCAGGGGGTATAGCGCTTCAGAATATCCCTGAGGGTATGGTTATAATTGCGCCTATGCTTTCGGCAGGGGTCAGCGCTAAAAGAACCTTTATAATTGCGCTTATAACGGGTATAGTAGAAGTTATAGGTACATTCATAGGTTTTTTCGCGGTAAGCATTTCGGTGGCGGTTTTGCCCTTTGCCTTAGCATTTGCGGGCGGCACAATGCTTTATGTAATAAGCGACGAAATGATACCTGAAACTCATGCTCACGGTAACGAACGTGGGGCTACCTACTCATTGCTTGCAGGGTTTATGCTTATGTTAGCATTCGATTATTTATTGGGTTAAAAAATTAAAAGAAAAATAAGGAGAAAGTAATATGTCAGTAATTAAAGTAACTAAAGGAAATTTTGAATCAGAAGTTTTAAAAAGTGATAAAAAGGTTTTGCTTGATTTTTATGCCGATTGGTGCGGTCCGTGCAGAATGGTATCGCCTATAGTGGAGGAAATTGCTAAAGAATACCCCGAATATAAGGTTTGCAAAATTAATGTTGACGAGGAAACCGAACTGGCATCCGAATTTCAGGTTATGAGCATACCGTCGCTTTTTGTAGTAGAAAACGGAAAGGTGTTAAACGGTTCGCTCGGTGCTAAAACTAAAGCGCAAATACTTGATATGTTAAAATAGGGGAGTAAAAATATTGGAAAATAAAGTTTATGATACCGTAATTATAGGCGGCGGTCCTGCAGGGTATACGGCGGCAATGTATGCTGTAAGAGCGGGGCTTAGCACCTGTGTTTTAGAAAAATTTTCGGCAGGCGGTCAAATGACCTTAACCGATGTTATTGATAATTACCCCGGTTTTGACGAGGGGGTAGACGGTTTTACTTTAGGCTTTAAGATGAAGCAGGGCGCAGAGAGGTTTGGCGCTGAAACTTTGCAAACTGAACTGCTTTCGGCAGATTTAAAAGAGTATCCTAAAAAACTTGTTACCGATAGCGGTACGCTATATGCCAAAACGGTTATAATTGCTACAGGCGCGGAACATAAAAATTTAGGTCTTAATGGTGAAGAAAACCTTGTGGGAAAAGGTATCAGTTATTGTGCCGCGTGTGACGGTATGCTTTACAGGGGTAAAACCGTTGCGGTAATAGGCGGCGGCAACTCTGCCGCGGCGGATGCCTTACTGCTTTCTAAAATTTGTGCTAAGGTTTATGTTATACACCGCCGTGACACAATGCGCGCTACGAAAATTTATCACGAGCCGTTATTAAAGGCAGAGAATGTTGAATTTAAGTGGGAAAGTGTTGCAGAAGAATTTTTGTTTGACCAAAAATTGACAGGCATTAAAATAAGAGATAAAAACGGTGAACTTTCGGAAATTAAGTTGGACGGACTTTTTATAAGCATAGGTAGAAAACCTGTGACCGAGTTGTTTAAAGAAGATTTAGAACTTGACCGTTCTGGATACATTGTAGCAGATGAAACCACCAAAACTAATATTGACGGTGTTTTTGCTATAGGTGATGTGCGGACAAAAATTGTTCGTCAGATTGTGACTGCCGCGGCAGACGGCGCAGTAGCAGTACATTTTGCGGAAGAATTTTTGGCGGATAAATAATAACCACATCATTATAAAACCTTGACTAAAATCGCAAATTTTAGTATAATAAATATAATTTTGAAGTTTGCGTTAACGAAAGGAAAAGGTGATTTAATATGATGGTGGCATTTATTAATTTGTTCTTTATACCGATGATAGCGGTGTATTTGCGCTATAAATTTAAAAAATGCGAAATGAAGTTTGATATTGAGTTGCTGTCAATTTATATGATAAGTTGCTCGTTAGTAACAGCAATTACACGTATGGTTTTTTACGTTTTTAATTTCCTTTTACATATTGCGCGCCCCGAAATAGCCTCCTCTTTCCACTCGGTAGTGGCAATTATTATAGCAACTATGTTACCTATAATAATTAAAAATTTAGAATTTCGATTAGAGGATAAAATGGATGAAAAAAAAGAGGACACCGCTAAATCCTAAGTCAAAAAGAAAACTTGAATATACGGTTATAGGAATTCTGTTTTTATTGGCGTATACCTTTTATATTGTTTGTTATTGGTCTGTAGAAAACTTTGATTTCAGCATTGATCAAATTGTTTTTACACTAACAAACCCAATTGAAGGGTCGGATAATTCAACACTTTATTCGGTGCTTTCAACCTGCCTGCCGCGAGTTTTAATTGTTATAGTTTTGTACATAATTTTAACGGCTATAAATTGTAGTATAAAATCTGTTTTAAAAATTTCGCTTAAACTTAAAAAACGTGTTATTAAAATTGATTTAAGTGTATTTTTGCGCCGTTTTACAGCAGTACTTTCGGTAGTTTCTTTAATTTCAAGTTTTATTTATGCTGACAGTCATTACGGCATTGTAGAACACGTGAAAAACCGTTTATCCGAAACGGCAATTTATAAACGTGAGTATGTTGACCCGAAAGACGCTGATATAAGCCTTGCAACCAAGAACGGCAAGTATAAAAACCTGATTTACATTTATCTTGAAAGTATGGAAACCACATATACTTCTAAAGCAGACGGCGGTCATCAAAAAGAATCTTATATACCAAATCTATCGCGAATTGCTAAGGAAAACATCTCCTTTTCCAATACCGAAAAACTCGGCGGTTTCAGGAGTTTATACGGCACAACCTATACATCGGGCGCTTTGCTTGCAACAAGTTCGGGCATACCTTACGCTTTTGACAGCCACGCTAATGACCAAATCGAGAGCGGTGTTTTTGCTAAAGGACTTACTACTCTTGGAGATATTCTGAACGGTTTCGGTTATAACCAAGAATTTTTGTGCGGTTCGGACGCGGAGTTTGGTAACCGAAAAATGTATTTCACACAGCACGGCAACTATGAAATTTTTGATTTATTTACCGCGCGAGAAAAAGGTTATATCGACGAGGATTATTTCGTTTTCTGGGGATACGAAGATATGTATCTTTATGAAATAGCAAAGGATGAGTTGTTAAGATTATCCCAAATGGGAGAACCATTTAACTTTACAATGCTTACTGTTGATACGCATCATATATCGGGAAATATTTGCCCGATTTGCGAAAACACTTATGATATGCAGGTTAAAAATGTTATCAGTTGTGCCGACCGTCAGATTGCAGAATTTGTAAACTGGTTAAAAGAACAAAGTTTTTATAAGGATACAGTTATTGTTATAAGCGGTGACCATCCGCGAATGGATACGGATATTGTCGATGGAGTTTTTTACCCGAACAGAACAATATATAACTGTTTTATTAATAGTGTTGTAAGTGAAAATATCGCTACTAAAAACCGCGATTTTACTGCAATGGATATGTTCCCGACTACCTTGGCGGCTATGGGCTTTAAATGGAACGGTGACCGTTTGGGTCTTGGTACAAATCTGTTTTCGGCTTCAAAAACATTAAGTGAAGAAATGGGTTATGAAAAACTAGATATAGAACTTAATAAGAGGTCGTCTTATTATATTAAAGAATTTTCGTAAATTAAAAATGAGTTTCACAAATTTTTGTGAAACTCATTTTTTATATTCGGACGGTAGTTTGCCCGTATAACTTTTGAATGTTCTTGTGAAGAATGACATATTGTTAAAACCGCATTTCACTGCCGCTTCGTTTATGGGACTGCCCTCGCGGATAAGTTCGATAGCCTTTTCACAACGGTAACTGTTTATGTACTGCACAACTGTACTGCCTGTAACAGATTTGAAATGTTTTGAAAGACTGTATTTATCCGAAAAAACAGTTTGAGCCAAACTATCGAGTGATATTTTTTTATGGTAATTTTCCTTTATATAGTGTATGGCGGTTTTTACTGTTTCAAAATATTTACTGTGGTTTGGAATGTTTTGTTCAAAAACGGTGTAATTTTCCTTTAAATGTATTAAAATTTCAAGTATTTCGCGCTGTAGTTTTGCGGTTCGGCAAGAATCAGAAATATCGGCACTGATTTCGGCTATTTTAAAAAGACGTTCCTTTAAAAAATCGTTTTTAATGAGTGGCGTAAAGTTAATTTTTGCTGGGTCTATCCCTGCAGATTTTGAAAACTTTGTATCAATGATAAGACAACTGTAGTTTAAAAAACTATC
Organism: Acutalibacteraceae bacterium; assembly: GCA_045540535.1. GTDB lineage: Bacteria > Bacillota > Clostridia > Oscillospirales > Acutalibacteraceae > UBA737. The sequence goes on from JAZQHI010000153.1 coordinate 45,272, forward strand.
GGTACTTGTATAGTGGATTACATTAGAATTTATAACGGCAATATCGTGTTTTTTAAAACTGATTTTTTCGCCGTCAAGCAAAATATAACCCTCACCTTCAAGGCAAAGTTCTATTTCAAGGTTATCGTGCCAGTTTGTTTGCTTGCTGTAATTATGCACAGTTCTTTCAATACTGGGCTGAAAACCGCAGGGTAAATTTTCTAAAGTTTTGGAATGTTCTTCATATCTTGTTTCAAGCATAAACTCACCATTTTGCAAGATTGTGTTATTTTTAGCCAATATAGGCTATTTAAAAACCGTAGAATTAATACTATAATGTCATTATAACAGTATAACCTTAAATTGTAAAGAAAGGTTTAAAAAATGATTACAGTAATTGCATACATATTCGGAATAGGGGCAATGATTGCGCTGTTTTCTATTTATCAACAATCTTCGCGTAAAAAACTGCTTATAAGCAAATTGATAACGGATGTTTGTTGGGTAGTGCATTATTTGTGCCTTGGGGCTTACGGCGGTGCAATACCGAATTTTGTCGGTATTTTCAGAGAACTTGTATTTGTGAACCGCGAAACTAAAAAATGGGCTAATTACCCCGTTTGGCCTGTAATTTTTATATTAACTAATTTAGCACTCGGCCTCAGAACCTTTTCTTCGCCGATAAACCTTTTGCCTATTTTGGGTTCAGCGTTTATAACGGTAGCACTCTGGCTTAAAAAACCTATACTTACAAAAATTATGTCTTTTCCTGTATCTTCTGCTTTTTTGATTTACGATATTTTTGTGGGTTCCTGGATTGGCGTTATAAGCGAAAGCGTATCGCTTATTTCAATAATAATTTCATTATTAAAAATTGCAAAGGAGAAATTTTCAAATGGCAAATGTTAATACTATTTTCAGTTCAGATATTGTACCCGAAAATCCGCTTGTTGAAACCGAGGGCAGACCTATTGCGGATGTAGCAAGAACCATTACTTCTGAGGTAAGCGAGGAAGCCGTAAAAAAAGGCGATGCCTTTGCTAAAGAGATAGCCGATTGTTTTGTTGCCGATTTTGAAAAGACGGGCGATAAAATGGCTCACGTTTCCACATTTATAGTTATAGACGGTTATGTTTATATGACCTATTATGCAAATACAAAAGAGCCGTCCGAAGACCCCAAAAACCAGACGGCAAGGCTGGTTTATGCACCTATAGACGATATAAATAACAAAACCTTTATTGATTTGCAGACTACAGGCGATAAGGTAAGCGATAAGACAATCGATATGGTTTATGATACTATTCTGATGCAAAAGGATAGCGACACAATTTATATTATGTGGACTGCCCGCATAACCGAGGGTAATTATTACAGATTTTACTGCCCCTTTACGCTTTCAACCAAAACTCTGGGCGAAGTCGGTGTTAACAGATTTAAGGTTGGTAATACCGTAAACGATTTTTCATTCAGCGGTATAAGAAACGCTTTGGCGGCAGAGGGTAAACCCTGCAAAAAAATGTATTCTGATATCGGTATTATGCAAAAACTTTCAAGCAGGGTTGAAAACGGTGAAACCTATTATTATACAGGTACATACAGCGGTGATTTTACTGCCGTTATTAAGAGTAAAGATTTGATTACCTGGGAATATGTTTCACAGCCTGATTTTATAAATGATTCCAAATGGGAAAACGCCACTTTTGTTTTGGAGGATAAGGTTTTCTATTTTGTAAGACAGCAGGATGGTAATAAATCAGGATTTTTAACCTTTTATGATTTGAACACAGGCAAATGGGAAAAACCTGTAGAAATTTATGACTGCCAGTCCCGTTCTGATTTTATTATATATAAAGGTGAGATGTATCTTTTCCATGCGCCTATTGACCGCGAGCATATCGGGGTTGTGAAAATTGACAGAGAAAACATTGCAAACAGTGAGGTTGTTTTGCAGGCAAATATGCAGTCGAGTTGCTTTTATCCCTTTATTCAGTACTATAAAGACGGTGAACTTGCCATGTCGTATACAGTAGACCGCAAGCATATCCGTTTAGCAAGATTTGTTCTTAGCAATTATCTTGATTAAAATTAAAACCGCTTCTTTTGAAGCGGTTTTAACTTTAAGAATACATATTATTTGCAGACATATAATCGTAAATGGCTTTGCCGTGTTCCTGCTCTTCTTTTTGAATGTGGTTAAGAGTATCGCGAAGGGTTGTGTCGGAAAACTCAAAAATTGAAGTATTGTAAAGACCTGACACATGCTTTTCGTCCGCTAATAAATCTGAACAGAGATAGCAGTCGGACTGCTTGTCGGGTGTGTCACCCATACCGTAGGTGGAACTGAAAGCCGTTTTTACCGTCTGTCCCGAACCGCCGCTTGAAGTGGGCGCATTGCCGTTTTCTATCTGGGTTAACGTGTTAAGATGCTGCTGTTCGGTATTGGCGATAGCGGTAAAAAGTTCTTTTAATTGGGGGTCTAACGCTAAAGACGAATATTTTGTGTATTTTTCTACACAAAGTTTTTCCTGACCCTTTAAATCCTTTAATAAACTTGTTTCCTTTTGTGTTAATTGCATTAAAAATCACCTCATACTTATTTTAAGCAGAGGTGGTTTTTTTATGCAATGTATTGTGAGAGTGTTATTAAAATCGGCATACTTATAAGTGAAAGTATTGTACTTAAAGATACTAAGTTTACCGAAAGCGAGGTATCCCGCCCAAATTTTGCCGAAAACATTGTAGTTATAGCGGCGGTAGGTGCGCTGCAGGATATAAGCGAAGAAATAAGCAAAGTGCCCCTTATTCCGCATATATACATAACTCCAAGCGCCAACAACGGAAAAGCAAACAATTTTAAAAATATAGCAAAATTGCATTTAATATTTTTAATTCCGTCACTGATTTTGCTGTTTGCCAAATGATAGCCGATTATTATCATAGGAAGAGGTGTGTTAAGCGATGCTATATAGGAAACGGTGTCGTTTAAAATACGCGGTGTTGGAATGGAAAGTAAAAAGATTAAAAGACCTATTGTTAAACCTATAATTCCTGGGTTAATAATCAGTTTTTTAGGGGACAGATACTTTTTGTCCCCGCTCATTAAAATAATACCGTAACTCCATATAAACAGATTGAATATTGCAATATATGAAGAACCGTAAAACACACCCATATCTCCTAGAAGTGACTGTTGCAACGGCAGTGACATAAAACCGCAGTTTGAAAAAATTACGCCGTACTGCAAAACTTTTTCGGAAGAGATATCTTTTGACCTTAATAAAACTCGGCTTAAAAGAATAAATCCTATATGGCATAAAAATGCTATCAAAAAGGCAATGAGCAAACTTTTAAGCAGGGCTTTATCATACTCTCGCATAAAGGATTTAATTATAACGCAAGGGGTTACTATGGTAAGCACTATATCGGTCATACTTTTAGAACCGTTTTCGGTAAGAATTTTACCCTTTGTTAAAATAAAACCCGTTAAAATAAGCAAAAGCAGAATAATAACCTGCGTAAAGACTTCAATGAACATTAACCAATACTCTCCGTAAATTTAAGGAATGCTTTAAGACCGTCCTCAGTGCGTTTGTAAACGCCTGCGTGCTCGAGTACCTTAGAAAATACTATTCCTATTTCGGTTTCAATGATACCGTCAATATTATCCTTTGTAATATTTTCGTATTTATTATTAATTTCATTTACCCAATCAGCGTGCTTTGCAAGGGTTTCGTCAGCCTTTATATCAGCGCCTGACAACATAGCATCTTTAAGAAGTGCCATTTCGGTTTTAAGACGTGCGGGCAGAACTGCAAGACCCATAACTTCTATAAGACCGATGTTTTCTTTCTTTATGTGGTGAAGTTCGGCATGGGGATGATATACACCCATAGGATGCTCTTCTGTAGTGATATTATTACGAAGCACCAAATCGAGTTCGTAAAGGTCGCCGTTTTTACGTGCAATAGGTGTTATTGTGTTATGAGGTTCACCATCGGTTTCGGCAAAAATAAAGGCGTCTTCATCGGTGTATCCGCGCCATGCGTCAAGTATTTTAGATGCAAGTTTAATAAGGCTGTCAGGGTTTGCGCTTTTTGTACGTATTACCGACATAGGCCATTTAACAATGCCAGCCTCAACATCATCAAAACCTTTAAAGTTAAGTTTATGTTCAACAGGTGCTTTTGCCATTGCGAAGGTGTAGTTACCGCCTTGGAAATGGTCGTGGGAAAGAATAGAACCGCCAACTATGGGTAGGTCAGCATTTGAACCTACAAAGTAGTGGGGGAAAAGGGCAACGAAATCAAGCAACTTTTTAAATGTATCGTGATTAATTGCCATTGGGCTGTGATTAGCGTTAAAAACAATGCAGTGCTCGTTGTAATAAACATAAGGTGAATATTGGAAACACCAGTCACTGTTATTAATAGTAACGGGTATTATGCGGTGATTTTGTCTTGCAGGGAAATTAAGTCTTCCGGCATACCCCTCACACTCGCGGCAAAGCATACATTTAGGATATCCCGATTGCGCCGCATTTTTAGCCGCGGCAATGGCTTTGGGGTCTTTTTCGGGTTTTGAAAGATTTATTGTAATATCAAGGTCGCCGTACTCGGTAGGGGTTACCCATTTAATATCCTTTTCTATACGGTAGCGGCGTATGTAATCACTGTCACAACTAAGGTTATAAAAATAATCGGTAGCCGCTTTGGGTGATACTTTATAAAGTTCATTAAATTTGTCGGTTACTTCACTCGGTCTTGGCATAAGCGCCGCCATAAGTTTAGTATCGAACAAATCGCGGTGGGTTATAGTGTCCTCAATAAGATTTTGTTTTACCGCGTAATCAAGAAGTTCTTTAAGGGTTTCTTCAAGATTTACGTCTTCAAAGTTTTCTTCACAGGTAAAACTGTCCATATTAAGAATTTCTAAAATACGGTTGGTTGCAAAAATTTCGTCACGTTTTGTAATAAGACCGCGCGAAAGCCCGTAACACACAAGTTTTCTAATACTTTTTTCAATCATAGGTAACTACTCCCAATCAAATTAAATATACCAAATTATACTATATTTATACTTATTCTGTCAATCGCAAATAAAAAAGTTTGCAAGTGTAAAGAAAAAAACTTGACAGATGGATAAAAGTGTGCTATACTCTCTCACTGGTGAGGTGCAAAGTATTGAAAGATTTATATGTTTCCGCTTTGCTTGATGTTTATGGCTTCTTTTTAAGCGAAAAACAAAAAGCGCTTACCGAGTATTATTATTATGACGATTTATCCCTTTCGGAAATTGCCGAAAACGAGGGTATTACAAGGCAGGCCGTTAACGATATTATTAAAAGAACGGTGGCGTTGCTTCACTCGTTTGAAGAAAAATGCGGCTACTGCAGAAAAATTTTAAGGCTTAAAGAACTTGCAGGTGAAGTTGCCTTGGGGGATAATACAAAAAACGAAGAAATACTTTCTATAATAGATGATTTGTAAGGAGTGAACTGTATGGCGTTTGATAATTTATCCGATAAACTTACATCTGTCTTTAAACGCCTGCGTTCTAAAGGCAAACTCAGTGAAGCGGACGTTAAAACCGCTATGCGTGAAGTTCGTCTGGCGTTACTTGAGGCCGACGTTAACTATAAAGTCGCTAAAGATTTTACCAATGCCGTTACCGAAAAATGTATTGGCGCAAATGTAATGGAAAGTCTTACAGCGCCGCAAATGGTTATAAAAATAGTTAAGGAAGAACTTACCGCTTTAATGGGCAGTGAGCAGGCAAGACTTAATATTTCTAACAAACTTCCAACTGTTATTATGATGTGCGGTTTGCAAGGTTCGGGTAAAACAACACATTCGGCAAAACTTGCTAAATTTTTACGCGCTCAGGGTCACAGACCTATGCTTGCCGCTTGTGATATTTACCGTCCTGCCGCTATTGAACAGTTAAAGGTTGTAGGTAAAGCGGTTGATACTCCTGTTTTTGAAATGGGAACCGAAAAACCCGAAATAATTGCTAAAAAAGCGGTTAATTACGCAAAGGATTACGGACACGATTTCCTTATTCTTGATACCGCGGGCCGACTTCATATAGATACTGAACTTATGGACGAATTAAAGCGTATTACAGAAGCGGTTGAGGTTCATAATATCCTGCTTGTTATTGACTCAATGGTAGGTCAGGATGCAGTTAATATTGCCAAGTCATTTAATGATATCTTAGAACTTGACGGTGTTATTTTAACTAAACTTGACGGTGATACAAGAGGCGGTGCGGCATTATCGGTTAAAGCAGTTACAGGCAAGCCTATAATGTTTGCAGGTGTGGGTGAAAAACTTGATGAACTTGAGGAATTCCACCCCGACCGTATGGCGTCACGAATTCTTGGCATGGGAGATGTGCTCTCCCTTATAGAAAAGGTTGAAGCCGATCTTGACGAAAAAAAGGCTGAGGAAGCCGCAAGGAAACTGCAAGAAAACAAGTTTGATATGAACGATTTGCTCGATCAGTTCCATCAAATTAAAAAAATGGGTTCCCTTAAAAGTATTCTTTCAATGCTTCCAGGTATGGATAAGCAGTTAAGGGATGTTGACATTGACGACCGCCAACTTTTAAGAATAGAGGCAATTATCACTTCTATGACCAAAAAGGAACGCGCAAAACCCGATATAATTAATGCCTCTCGCAGAAAGCGAATTGCGGCAGGTTCGGGAACTAAGGTTGAAGATGTTAACCGACTTTTAAAACAGTATGAGCAAATGAAAAAAATGTTCAAGCAAATGAATTCCAAAGGCGCAAAACGCAAAATGATGCGCGGAATGAATATGCCTGGTATGAACAACTTTAATAATTTCGGTTTTTAAGATTTATCTTTTAAAACATATATTTAATTCACTAAACGGAGGTGGAAAAATAATGGCAGTTAAAATCAGACTTCGTCGTATGGGTGCAAAAAAGGCTCCTTTCTACCGTGTAGTTGTTGCTGATTCGAGATATCCTCGTGACGGACGCTTTATCGAAGAAATCGGAACCTATGATCCTACTAAGGATCCCGCTGTTGTAAATATTGACGGTGAAAAGGCTAAGAAGTGGATCGCTAACGGCGCTCAACCCACAGATACCGTTAAGGCTTTACTCAAGAAAAACGGCGTACTTTAATTTTGGTGTAGCAAATTGCGCTACATCGAGTGAGGATTACTTTAATGAAAGAACTTCTAATTTCTTTGGCATCGGGCTTAGTTGAAGCGCCCGATCAGGTTGTTGTTACTGTTGACGAGCCTAATGAAGATGGTGTTATTGTTTACCATCTTCACGTAGCCGAGCAGGATATGGGTCGTGTTATCGGTAAGCAGGGCAGAATTGCTAATGCTATCCGTGTAGTTATGCGCGCCGCTGCAAGCAGAAACAACCAAAACATTTCTGTTGAAATTGATTAAACATTGTGGCACCGTTTTTAAGCGGTGCCGCTGTTTTTAAGGGGAGTGAGTGTGTTGAATTTTAATAGGGAAAGTATTTTAAAATATTTAAGTCCCGATTTAAAACTTAATATTAACTTTTTAAAAACGGTTGATTCTACCAACAGTTACCTAAAGCAATCGGCAAAAATGGACGCTAAAGAGGGCGAAGTCCTTATAGCCGACTCTCAGACAGGCGGCCGCGGCAGGTACGACCGAAAGTTTTATTCCCCAAAGGGCACTGGAATTTATATGAGTTTAGTCTTAAAGCCTGACCTTAAAGCCGAAGAATCGGTCCTTATAACCGCGGCGGCGGCTGTTGCAGTGCGTGAGGCGGTTCTGGCGGTTTGCGATAAAGATTTGCAAATTAAATGGGTCAACGATTTAATACTTGACGGCAAAAAGGTCTGTGGCATTTTAACCGAAGGTGCACTTAATGCTGAAAACGGCGGTTTTAATTGGGCTGTATTAGGTATAGGTCTTAATGTGTATGAGCCGCAGAACGAATTTCCGCAAGAAATTAAATATATTGCAGGCGCTTTGGAAAGGGAACGAAAATCGGATTTAAGAAGTAGGCTTTGCGCAGAAATTTTAAACCGATTTTTCCTTTATTACAAGCAACTCTCTAAAAGAACGTTTATTGATATTTACCGCGAAAAAAGTGCGGTAATTAATAAAAAAGTTAATGTTATAAAGGGAGATTGTATACTACCTGCTACCGCGCTTTACATTGATAACGATTGCAAACTTCTTGTAGAATATGAAAACGGGGATAGGGAATATCTGTCCTCGGGAGAAATAAGTATAAAAATGAACTAAGGCTCACGCTGGTTTGTGAGCCTTAGTTTTTTTAGAGTGAATATTTGTTGGTTTTGGAAATTTTTATAAATGGCGCAGGGTCGGAGTTTATAAGAATTGTTTCCTGACCGATTACGTCAATATCCGCCCACGGAATAATAATATCTTCCTCTCTGCCTAAAATGCCGAATAATCGCGGTCTGCCGTAAATTACTATCTTTTCAAGATTGCCGTTCTCGGTATTTATTACTACATCTGAAATATAACCTAAAACACATCCGTTTTTAACACAAACCACCTGTTTGTTTCTTAGTTCGTCTACTCTGCAACTCATAATAATCACCATTAATATTTATGTGTAAAAACTTTATTCTATGAAAAAAACACTGCAGAAAATTCTGCAGTGTTTTAAAATCAGTCTTCAAAAACGTTTTCGCTTTCTTCCTCGCCGTCCTCATTTATAACGGTGGGTTTGGGTTCGTCAACCTCAATACCAAGGTCGCGTCTTTTCTCAATATCCTCGTCGGGATGTTCTTCATAGTAAGGGTCAATAATATATTTCTTAATTGCAGGGAAACAGCAATACTGAATAAGCAAAAATTTAAAAGCGGGGAATGTAAGTAAATAAACAAAAAGTTCAATAGTTAAAACAAAAATCCAATGTTTCTGGAAAAGGAAAATCAAACCTGCAAAAAGTGCATAAACCAAAAGTAATGCAAAAAAGCAAAGGAAATTCATTTTTAAATTTATTACTGCAAAATTAAAACTGTTTTTATAAATTTGCTTTAAATTAAACTTGAATGTAATCATCAATGTCCATATAAAGTAGTTCATCATATTAAAGATTACAAGTATTGAAAGGGAAATTCCAAGACCTAAAATGTTCATTATACCATTAGTACTGGTATAGAAAAAATAAAGGTCAAAAAGAATGATTATATTAATTAAAGTGTTAATAATACCTGCGATTAGGGCTTGCTTCCAGTTCTTTTTGATTGTATCGAAAAAATCGCTTAGTCCAAAGGAGTGTTTATCCCTTGCGGTATTACGGGCAACATGGGTGATACCAACATTTGCAAGACCGCTTGTTACTTGCGGAAGAGCAATAATATTATAAACTATATTAATGGTTATAAATTTCCAGAAATTACGGAAAAAGGTTTCAAAAAATATAAAAAATGTTTTCTTTTTAGGGGCGTTTTTGGAAATGCCGGGGCCCTCTTTTTCAAAATTAAATAAGCCGAACAAACCAGCCACTGTTAATCACCGTACCTTAATTTTTTATTTCTTTAATTTTCTTTATTCTTTTTATAAATGAACTTTTCGCTAAGGGATATGTTTTTATAACCGAGTAGGTATGCTGTGTATGCAGTTAAGGGCACTATCGCATTAAGAAGAGCAAGACCTAAGAACTGCAAAATATTAATATCGCCAAAGGTGGCACTTTTCCCAATGATCAGTTCTACAAAGGTGTATATACCGCAGTTTAAAAATTTGTAGAGTGCAGTTTGCATCTCGGGTAATAAAAATTTGAAAACGGTTAAAAGAATAAGACTTGGTATTATAGCAATTAAACCGCATTTTAGCCCCTTTAACTTGTCTTCCTTTTTATGTTTAAAGTGTACAAGATTACTGTCCTTAGTTCCCATTTGCCAGAATTTAGGATAAATAAATGAGATTAAAAGTATAGTACAAAAAACTGCCGTAACACATAGGAAAAGGGTATTTCCCGTTTTTGATACTTCCGAGCGGATTTTACTCTCACTTACGGTATAACCGTTTTCTTCGTATTCGGCGCGTTTTGTATCTTCGCCGTCCTCATAATAGTGGCGGTAAAGTTCAACGCTTTGCTCGTTTTCACTGCTGGTTCCCATTGCAACATAACCGATATTTTCCGAAAAAACGGCAGTAATAAGAACGCTTAACGAAATAACAAGAAAAAAACACATAATATTAATTGTAACAATTCTGCCGAAAAGGGATATTGAATTTTTAAATATTTCCTTCATTTCTTCACCTTTTATTTTTAATGAATATATAAAACTAATTTATTATATTCTAAATTCAAAAAAAATGCAAGGCTTAAACCGTAAACCCTTGCATTTTTTAATAATTTATTTACAAAATAAAGCATAGCGAAATTCCTAAAACAAGTAAAAACAGTCCTATGGCAATTAAAAGTTTCATTCTGCGCCGATTTTTGTACCTCTTTCTTAGTTGATTTTTTTTAGGAATAGCAGAATCGTAATTAAAAGAAAATTCCGCCGCGGCGCGTTTTAACTGCTTTGCACTTAAAGTACCATATTCGGGAGTTACGTAAAAAACAATTTTTTCAAAAAGTTTACTTCCTGTATTATTAACTTCTATAATAGTTTTACTTACCCCTTTTACCATAAAAAATCCCCCAATAACTGAAATCGAAAAAATTTAGATTTTATGTTGCTATTATTAACCTTTAGTGTAAAAATTATGCAATTAAGAGAAAAGTAACCTATTTAAATTAATATTTAGGGTGTGGATAACGCAGAGTTTTTCACCACAGGTTAACATAAAAATGTGGATAACTCGGTGGAAAAAGTGGAAAAACCCACTGTTTTAGATAAAAAGTTATCAACCACAGACTCTTTTCGACGGATTATGTTAATATAAAATGCAAAAAAATTGATGTCAACTTTTTCTTGCTTTTTTATTAATAGTGTGTTATCATTACTTCGGTTAAAGGGAGTAGCCGACGTGTTATGCGTTGCAATTTGCGTCAGTACAGTAAGCGTTTTTCGTTTACTCGCTTTTGCATTAAACGGCAAGACTTTTACTGTGATAATCCACGGTGAAGGTCTTTTTTTATTTCCTTCCTATTATTTTTAAGAAAGGTTGAGAGAAATGGATTTTATTCAATTTCTGTACGAAAATGTAGTAAACAATTTTTCGTGGCAAATGCTCGTAATGTGGGCAATAGGCGGCATTCTTATTTATCTTGCTATAAAAAAGGATATGGAGCCTACTCTTCTTTTGCCGATAGGTTTCGGCGCTATACTTGTTAACCTGCCAGGTGTTATGCAACTTGTAGTTGACGGTGCAGGACAGCCTATTTTAGACGATTTCGGTAACAAACAGTATGATGCAGGTCCCCTTACAACACTTTTTAATGCTGGTATTGCAAACGAGTTGTTCCCCCTTATACTCTTTATCGGTATAGGTGCTATGATTGACTTTGGACCTTTGCTTTCCAACCCCAAACTTATGATTTTCGGTGCTGCGGCACAGTTTGGTATTTTCTTTACATTCTGTATGGCTTCAATGTTTTTCGATACTCCCGATGCGGCATCTATCGGTATTATCGGTGCGGCGGACGGTCCTACTTCCATAGTAGTAGCGCAAAAACTAAATTCACAGTATGTAGGCGCTATAATGGTTGCGGCTTATTCATATATGGCGTTGGTTCCTATTATTCAGCCCCCTGTTATTAAATTGCTTACTACTAAAAAAGAACGTCTTATCCGTATGCCTTATACCGCTAAGAGCGTTTCTAAGATGACAAAAATTCTTTTCCCGATAATCATTACCGCAATAGCAGGTCTTGTAGCGCCTGAATCGGTATATCTTGTAGGTTTCCTTATGTTCGGTAACCTTATACGTGAGTGCGGTGTGCTTAATTCACTTTCTGATACAGCACAGAATGTACTCGCAAATCTTATTACAATATTCCTTGGTATTACTATCGCTTCAAAAATGTTCTATGCACAGTTCCTTAAAACCGAAACTCTTATGATTTTAGGTCTTGGACTTATCGCCTTTATTTTCGATACAGCAGGCGGTGTAATATTCGCTAAAATTTTGAATGTTTTCCTACCTAAGAACAAAAAGATTAATCCTATGATCGGCGCGGCAGGTATATCTGCTTTCCCGATGTCAGGAAGAATTGTTCATAAAATGGGTCTTAAAGAAGATCCGCAGAACTTCCTGCTTATGCACTCTATGGGTGTAAACGTTTCCGGTCAGATAGCATCTGTTATAGCAGGCGGTCTTATTCTTAAATTCTTCGGCTAAAGGAGTAAAGTTTATGGATTTCAGTAAATTTATAGAAAATCTTCCCTATATGGGTAAAGGTATGCTTGGAATACTTATTGTTATGGGGGTAATTATTCTTGTAACATTACTTCTTAACAAAGTTTTTTCGGGTAAAAATTAAAATTAACAGAAAAGTTATTTACTAAATTGGAAAAATGCTATATAATAGGCTTACAGTTTATTACTGTGAGCCTATTTTTTAAGGCCAATATTTATACGGTGGAGATTTTTATGGAACTTAATTCAAAAAATTTCAAAAAAATTTTGCTTTTAATCTTTTTTGGCGCGGCTATTTTTACTGCTGTTCAGAATTTCGGCGGAGTGCTGAACCTTGTTTCAAGGGTGTTTTCATTAATTTCGCCTATAGTGTCGGCACTTTGCATCGCTTTTGTACTTAATGTTTTGTTGAGTGCGCTTGAAAACAAGGTGTTTTTCTTTTTTGATAAATCGAAGAAAAAATTTGTAAGAACCCTTAAAAGACCGCTTTGTCTTGTCTTAACTTATCTTTTGGGATTTGGTATAATTTCTCTTTTAATACTCGTTATTATACCTGATATAATCGATACAATAATTTATATCACTGAAAAAATACCCGGCTTTGTAGTTCAGGTTAACGAATGGTTGCAGGGCTTTTTGGTGAAATTTAAAATCGACCCTGCGGAACTTCCCGGTACAGATATAAATTGGACCTTGGTTGCAAATACAATGAAAGATTGGATTTCGGGTTCGGAAGCCAAGATTTTCGGTGACGCAGTTAATATTACAACCTCGGTTTTTTCAGGCGTGTTTGATACTTTGTTAAGTCTGGTTATTTCGGTTTATGTATTGGCACAAAAGGAAAAAATCGGTGCGTTTTTAAAGCGTATGATAAATGCTTTACTGCCCGATAAAGCGACAAAACTTATATATCATATTTCATCACAAAGTTCTTATACTTTTTCAAAATTTATCGGCGGTCAATGCACCGAAGCCTTAATTCTTGGAACACTTTGCTTTATAGGAATGCTTATTTTCCGTTTTCCAAACGCTTTAATCATTTCTGTTTTAATAGCCGTTACGTCTTTAGTGCCTATAGTTGGTGCTACTATCGGTGTTGTAGTGGGCGCGTTGTTAATATTTATCACAAGCCCTTTAAAAGCCATTTTGTTCGTGGTATTTTTCCTGATACTGCAACAGGTTGAGGGTAATCTCATTTATCCTAAAGTTGTTGGCAAGGCCGTAGGACTTCCGGGCGTTTTGGTTGTTAGTGCGGTACTTTTAGGCGGTAATATCGGCGGAGTAATGGGTACTTTGGTAGCAGTTCCTACCTGCGCGGTATTTTATGTTCTGCTAAAAGAATTAATTGCTTACTGCCAATTAAAAAAGAAAACCGAAGAAATAAAATCGGATGAAGAATAAGAAAAACGGATGCCGCAAACGGCATCCGTTTTTGATATTATAATTTACTCGATAAATAAAAAACAAGGAACCACACCAAAGGTATGATTCCCAGGTTTGTCTATGGGCTACGAAAAAGATATTTTTGCTGTTTTTGCATATGAATTCGAACTCTTGCATAGTCTATCAATTTTTATCCGCTTTACTACTATTATTTAACTGTGCATATATTTGGTCAATTTCTGGATGTTCCTTGCGAATTTTAATTTGATATTCTCGCCATTCTTTGATTTCTTCAGCTGTCGCTTTCCTATAAGCTGTTCCTAATTTTAAGAAGCGGTAGTTGATGAGTTTTTTCTCAAGCTCGACGAATTCAGCCAAGCCTTTATGGAAATTAACGTACTTTTGAGCTACGGGCACATCATCAACAAAAATATCTGGACCCGGCATTACTTTTACTATTATTTCAAGGAAGTCGCAACTTCTAATCTGATTTATCAGTGTTATAAACTCTCTTGGCATTTTATTACCAATTAAGACTTGATCAATACCATGGATGCATTCCTCGATTTTTCGTCCATAAAATACTATGGATTTTTTTGCCTCAAAATGTTCTACGTGTTCACCACCATCTTTTCCGTTTCTATAACTCTTAATCATCAAAAACTCATCTGAATCGTTGAAAGAGAAGTCGTCAACAATTTTTATTTCTTCGGGGGATGCCTCTTTGATATCCGAAACACCAGTTGCGTATTTGAAGTAAGAATTCACTTTATCCATATACATGTACAATGGACAAAGATATTTTTCCAAAAGACTGATAGTGTTGTTTTCTTCTTTCACTGACGGGATATAATCAACAAGAAGATAAAAAACAAGGGAAGCAATGTAGGCTAAACTGAGATTCTCTGCAATTCTTATTACTTCATAGATAATAGTATTTTCTTCGGGCTTTTGAAATATCACATTAAGCGCATCAAAGATAGGTGGAGCAGATGAATACTTACAAATAAAAAATAATGATACGATTAGAAAAATGATATGCCACTTCAAATCTTTAAAATAATTTCGTTTCAAGATGAGTTACCTCTTTGTTTACAATCTGTTAGCTGATTTTATTATATCATATTTTTTCAATTCTTTCAATTCCTACAGAAAATGTCGTACAATTGTTTCGACGCATTCAAAATAGGAGTTGAAACCATGAGAACTTACACCCAAGAAGAAAAACAAGCGGTCATTGACCGTTTTATATCCGGTGAACCGTCTGTGAATATCCTCGCTGACACCGGTATACCCAAAAGTACATTTTATGGCTGGGTGCGTGCTTACCGTGACGAACTGGAAGCGGGCAAACGCAAGGAGGTCAATGTCCGCAATTTTCATTTGCTTGAAAACAAAGTCGCACGCTTGGAATGCCTCGTTGAAATTCTGAAATCCGCGACTTGCACGCCGAAGTCACCATTAAAACAGCGATTATATGCCGCCGAGCAACTTTACGGAAAATACAACGTGCACGTGATCTGCGATGCATTTGACATTCCGCGAGGAACGTTTTATAACCACGTTCTCCGCAACAAGAAAGACAACACGTGGTATGCGAAATGTCGGGAAGAATTGCGGCTTC
>JAZQHI010000154.1:0-11168 GCA_045540535.1 Acutalibacteraceae bacterium
ATTTCCGCAGGATATGACAGTGACTACGGTTACAATGTAGTTATTGACCACGGCAACGGAATTAAAACCCGTTATGCGCATGCAAGTTATCTTTGCGTAGGTAAGGGACAAGTTGTAGCCCAAGGCGATATGATTGCTGCAGTAGGTAATACAGGTTATTCAACCGGCAATCACCTTCATTTTGAAATGATTATAAACGGCACTCGCGTAAACCCCGCCCCTTATATTGGACTTTAATAAAAAACACAAGGCTATCCGAAAATTCGGATAGCCTTTTTATCATTATATAAACATTCGGTAAATAAAAGTGGTAAGCAAGCAAAGTATTATGCCTATAGCAGTAGGGAATACCATGGAAAATAAAGCCCATTTTATGCTTCCCGTTTCCTTTTTTATAGTCAGAACTGTTGTAGAACAAGGCCAGTGGAAAAGTGAAAATATAATCGTATTAAATGCGGTGAGCACAGTCCACCCGTTAGCAACAAGTACCTCATACATAGCCGCAAGGGAAGTGGCTTCGGTTAAAGTGGTATTTGATAGATATCCCATTAATATAATCGGTATTACAATTTCATTTGCAGGAAAGCCTAAAATAAATGCAATCAGTATAATGCCGTCAAGACCTAAAATTCTGGCAAAAGGGTCTAAAAATTCTGCCCCGTAGGAAAGCAAGGTTTTGTCATAAAGAGTAATATTTGCCATTATCCAGATTATAACACCTGCAGGTATTGCAACGGTAAGTGAACGCCCTAAAACAAAAAGTGTTCTGTCAAATACCGAGCGCACTAAAACTTTGTGGATTTGCGGTTTTCTGTAGGGCGGCATCTCTAAAGTATAGGCTGATGGCATTCCCCGTAAAACTGTGTGGGACAATAGTTTTGTTGATAAAAAAGTAATGGTTATGCTGAACAGAATAAAAAGGGTTAAAATTAAAGCCGATATAATACTGCCGATTTTTCCTGATAATACGACAAAAAACATTGAAATTATAGAAATTATTGCAGGAAATCTTCCGTTACAGGGAACCAGACTGTTGGTAATAATGCCAAGCATACGTTCCCGTTTAGAATCAATAATTCGGCAACCTATAACCCCTGCCGCATTACAACCAAAACCCATACACATTGTAAGCGCTTGCTTACCGCAACTGCGACAACGCTTGAACGGTTTATCAAGGTTGAAGGCGATTCTCGGAAGATAGCCAACATCTTCAAGTAAAGTGAAAAGCGGAAAGAAAATTGCCATTGGCGGCAGCATTACAGATACTACCCAAGCGGGAATTTTAAAAACGCCGTCAATAATAATGCTTTTAACGGTTTCTTGTGTGTGGATAGAATTTAAGAAATTTAAAAGAAGCGTTTCTAATCTTAAAAATAGGTCTGACAGCCATTCTGAAATAAAGTTTGCGCCTGTAATTGTTATCCAAAAAATAATGGCTAACAAAATTAACATAACGGGGTAGCCAAAAAGTTTGCTTGTAAGAATCCGGTCAATTTTTCGGTCGGTGTTGTTGTAACCCTCTCTTTTAAAAGTTACGGTGCTTTTAAAAATTTCTTCCGCCGCTAGAACTGTAGCACTTGCTATCATTTTTGGCAGTTGTTCCTGGCGCAAACCTTCAGTTTTAAGGTAATTATTAGCCTGATTTAATTTTTCGTAAAGGTTACTGCTAAAAATATCTTCGCCCAAATATTTTTTTATTTCGCTAATAACCAAACTTTCGTTTTCCAGCAACTTTAATGCAAGCCATCGGTGGCTTAGTCCCCTTAAATCAAAATTTTTAAGTTCGGGTGTTATCATATTAATTGCATTTTCAATAATTTCGGGGTAGTGGACCAACCCTGATTTATTTCTATAAATATTATCCTCTAAAGCGTTTAGCACCGCGGTTAAAGTTTTCTTTTTGCGGGCTACGGTTCCTACAACCGATACACCTAATTTATTTGAAAGTTCCTTTAAATTAATTTCTATACCCTTGTGTTTTGCTTCGTCAAGTAAATTGACGCAAACTATAACGGGTTTGCCCGTTTCAATTGTCTGTAGAACTAAATTCAAGTTTCTTTCAAGGCAGGTGGCGTCGCAAACAACGATAACGGCATCGTGCTCATAAAAACATATAAAATTTCGGGCAACTTCTTCTTCGGGGGAGTGCGATGCTAAAGAATATGTACCCGGTATATCAACTAATATATATGAATTATCGCCGTTTCGGCAATATCCTTGGGCGTTGGTTACGGTTTTACCAGGCCAGTTGCCTGTATGTTGGTGCATACCCGTAAGGGAATTAAAAAGTGTACTTTTACCAACATTCGGATTGCCTGCAACGGCTATTATTTTATCATCAGGACGGTTCTTTTTTATAATAAGTTCGTCTTTTGCTACCCGACTGCCCGTCGAGTTTGCAGTAAGTCCCATAACGTTTTACTCCTTTATAACAATATCTGCGGCGTCTTCTTCTCTTATCGCGATTACCGCGCCGCGTATTAAATAGGCTTTGGGGTCCCCTGCGGGACTTTTAGCCACACATGTGACCGTAGTATTTTCAATAAGACCTATATCAAAAAAGCGTTGCCGCATAGTGCTGAAACTTTTAATCTTATCAATAACGGCACTTTCGCCGACATTCAGTTGGTACAAATATTTCACAAGCCGTCACCCTATTTACAGTTTATTCCGAATTTCAGAATGGGTGAGTCATAAATAGAAAACTTAGTGCATATTATTTTACAAAGAATAGCGGAGTGCGAAACGGGAATGCTCCGTCTTAGGAGGAAAATTTATGACGAACACAAGTATTTATAAGGATATTTCCGAGCGTACGGGCGGCGACATTTATATTGGAATAGTAGGCCCTGTAAGAACGGGTAAATCGACCTTTATTAAACAGTTTATGGATAAACTCGTAATCCCCAATATTTCGGGCGATTATTTTAAAGAACGCGCTAATGATGAACTTCCGCAGTCCTCGTCGGGCAGAACTATTATGACTACCGAGCCTAAATTTGTGCCTGAAAAAGGGGCAGAGATTAATATTGAAGATAACGCTAAAATGAATGTAAGGCTTATTGATTGCGTGGGTTATATTGTGCCGAGCGCGTTGGGGTATATCGAGGGTGACCAACCGCGAATGGTTATGACACCTTGGTTTGAAGAACCGATTCCCTTTAATATGGCGGCAGAAATAGGCACCAGAAAGGTTATAACCGAACATTCAACCATAGGTCTTGTTATCACGACCGACGGCAGTATCAGTGACATTCCGCGTGAAGAATATGCCGAGGCAGAGCAACGGGTTATTGAGGAACTAAAGGCAATAGAAAAACCGTTTATTGTACTGCTTAACTGTATGTACCCCGACTCTGACGAAGCAAAGGCACTTGCGGCATCTCTTACCGAGAGTTACGGCGTGCCTGTAGAGCCCGTTAACTGTCTTGAATTAGGGGAAGAGGATATAAAATTAATACTTTCCCGTATTCTTTTTGAATTCCCGATAAAAGAAATAAGCATCGGTTTTCCGCGTTGGATTAACTCGCTTCCTTTAGAACACTGGCTAAGGGCAGACCTTACCGAAACAATAAAGAATTCCGCTAAAGGTATTAAGCATATAAGGGATATAGTATGCTTTGAAAAGGCATTCTCTGATAGCGAAAATGTTGATAACGCGGTAGTTGATGCAATTGATTTAAGCATCGGTTCAGCAGAGGTAAAATTAAATCTTAACCAAAATTTATTTTATAAAATCCTTGCCGAAACTACGGGCCTTGTTATAAACGATGAGCAGGAACTTATGGAAAGCATTGCCGAAATGGCGCAAATGAAAAAGGAATACACAAGGATAAAGGGCGCTCTTGACGAAGTTGAGGCTACAGGTTACGGAATTATAATGCCCGAAACCGAGGAACTCCGCCTTGAAGAACCCGAAATTGTAAAACAGGGCGGAAGATACGGCGTAAGGCTCAGAGCATCCGCACCGTCTATCCACCTTATGAAAGCCAATATTACCACCGAGGTAAGCCCTATAGTCGGCAGTGAAAAACAGTCTGAAGACCTTGTTATGTATCTGCTTAGCGGTTTTGAGGAAGACCCAGTGAAAATTTGGGATTCAAACATTTTCGGAAAATCACTTCACGACCTTGTGAACGAGGGACTACATACAAAACTCGCCCGAATGCCGATTGACGCCAGAATGCGGGTTCAGGAAACGGTTGAACGGGTTATAAATGAGGGTTGTAACGGTCTTGTGTGTATATTATTGTAAATTTGGTATAAAAGAAAAAGGAAATTCTTACGAATTTCCTTTTTTAATGTGATTTTTTAAAATTTATTTTTTTAGTAAAACTTAAAACAAAATAAGTCATAACCGAAATAAAAACGATTGCCGCGCCTGAGGCTATGCCTAAATAATAGGAAAGTGTGAGCCCTGATATACAAAAGGCAAGGCTCAAGAGGGTTGCAATAAAAATTCGGCTTTTAAGGGTTTTTGAAAGCAGTTTTGCGCAGGCGGCAGGGGCGCTAAGCAGCGCTATAACCAAAATTATTCCTACTACGCGTATTAATGCCACAATGCTAAGAGCGGTTAGTATTAAAATTAAATGTTCTAAAAACGCCGTTTTAATACCGCTCAACCTTGCAAAATTACTGTCAAACAAAAAGGCTTTAATATCAGAAAAATAGAGTGTAACTGTAAGTAAAACAATAACTGTTAGCGGCAGCATAAGATATATATCGTTTTTTGTAACCGACAGTATATTACCGAAAAGGTAAGAGTTCATATCCGGTGGGTAGCCGGGCATTAGCCCTGTAAAAGCAATGCCAAGCGCCATTCCAAGCGACCACAAAAGCGAAATTATAATTTCACTGCCTGTGTTATTTTTTCGGCGAACCCTACTGATTATAAGTGCGGCGCCTACCGAAAAAATTCCTGCCCCAATAATAGGCTCAAATCCTAAAAGGTAGCCAAGACCAACTCCGCCGTAGGCAGTGTGAGCAATTCCGCCACTCATAATAAGCAACTTCTTTTCGGTAATTATTACCCCAATAATTCCGCAAATAATACTTGCAAGAATTCCTGCAAGTAAAGCGTTTTGCAAAAAGTTATAGTTCATTAAAGCGTTAATCATCGGCTGTTACCTCGCTTTTCTCAATAAAGGTGCCGCCATACATAACGCGGTTTATATCCTTATTAATTTCAGGCTTGCCGCAGTAAATCAACTCGCGGTTAATAACTATAAGTTTGCTTGAAAATTCAAAAGCGGCGGCTAAATCGTGGGTAACGATTATAACGGTAATTCCTTTTTCGTTAAGGGTTTTTAAGGTGGAAAATATTTTATCTCTTGATGTTTTGTCAACGCTTGCAGTAGGCTCGTCAAGAAGCACTATATCTGGGTTTGCGGCTAATGCGCGTGCAATTAAAAGACGTTGGAATTCTCCGCCCGAAAGTTCGGCAATTTGCCTTTTTTCATAATTTTCTAACCCTAAGGTTTTAAGCAAATCAAGGGCTTTTTCCTTTTCTTCCTTGCTAAAACGCTTAAAGGGGTGCAGTCCCGATTTTAAAAATGCCGTCATAACAGTTTCAAGTACTGTAATCGGAAAATTGCGGTCAATTTCTGATATCTGCGGCACGTAACTTAAAAGTGAGCCTTTTGTAATTTCTATTTCGCCCGAATTTTGCTTTAAAAATCCTAAAATAGTATTAATAAGCGTTGTTTTGCCGCTTCCATTAGGACCTATAACCGAAACAAATTCACCTTTTTGTATAGTAAAGGTTATGTCACTTATAGCGTCAATTCCGCTGTATGCAACCGAAAGGTTATTAACTTTTATTGCCGAATCCATTATTTCATCGCCTTTTGCAATAAATCTGTCATTTTTTTAATATTTTCTATATAATCAGGGGATAGCGGCTCTAACATAACCGCTGTGCCGCCTATTTCCTCAGCAAAACTTACTGCTGTTTTGTTGGAAGCCTCTGCTTGATAAAAAATTGTTTTAATATGTTTTTCTTTGGCAAGGTCGGTCATTTCTGCCAACCTTTTTGCCGTAGTTTCCTTGCCGTGCTCTTCTAAAGCGTGCATTGAAAGGGAATAGTCATCCGCAAAGTAGGAAAATGCAGGGTGAAAAACCAAAAAGTTGCGGTTTTTTAGGTCTTTAAAGGCAGTAACAATATATTTGTTAAGTTTTTCAAGTTCCAAAATATAGTTCTTGGCATTTTCGTTGTAAAAATCCGCGTTTTCAGGGTCATGGTTTTTAAGGGTTTCAGCTATTTTTTCAACCATAACCATCACGCGCTTGGGGGATAACCAAATATGCGGGTCGCGGTGCTCACCGTCACTTAGTTCGGGATATTCTTTTGCAACAAAATCTTGCAGCACTACAGTTTTTTCGCGGTCTATTAAGGGTAAAATCGAATTTTCCTCGGCAGGAACACCGATTGCAAAATAAATTTCTGTATTGGTGATTTTTTGCATTTCGGCAGGTGTCGGTTCGTAAGTTTCGGGAGAAGCGCCTGTAGGAATTGCGGTTATAATATTAAATTTTTCTCCGCAAACGGCTTTTACAAAGGTGGCCTCGGGCGCTATCGATACCGCAATTGTTTTTTTGCCGCTATCGGTAGAATTTTCACTGCACCCGGTAAGCCATAGTAAAGCAAAGGTTATTATAAATAAAATTAACTTTTTCATTATACACTCCAATTTGCAAATAATTTGCAAATTACATTTTAATATAAATATGCCCCCCTGTCAAGAAAAAATGCAAATCACTTGCAATTTCTCCAAAAACATAGTATACTAATTTAAAATGCAGAAAGGTAGTGAGTTTTTTGAGCGAGAACCGTGGTTATAACACCAAAGCCCGAAAGTATATATTGGAATTTTTGACCGCTAACTGCGATACTACCGTTTCTGTTGCGGATATTCTTAGTTATCTGGAGCAAAAAAGTATTTCGGTTAATGTTACAACTGTTTATAGGTATCTGACTAAACTCACCGCCGAGCACAAGGTTATTAAAATTTCTGACGAGGGCGGTCAAAAAGCGGTTTATCAACTAATGGGTACCAAATGCGATTGTAATGAGCATATTCATATTCAGTGTACTAACTGTGGTAGGTTGGAGCATATCGAGTGCGATTTTATGAACCACATAAAAAATCATCTTTTCGAGGATCACGGTTTCAAAATTAAGTGTGACGGTAGCATACTTTATGGCATTTGCGCCGACTGCCAAGAAAAATATTAAAATTTTTTCAAAAAAGGGGTTGCATTATACCCGACTTTAGTGTATAATAATAAGGCAATAGGGAAAACTAATTGCAACCCAACCCAATATCGCGGAGTGGAGCAGCTGGTAGCTCGTCGGGCTCATAACCCGAAGGTCGTAGGTTCAAGTCCTGCCTCCGCAACCATAAACCTTCTCGGACGAAGTTCGGGAAGGTTTTACTTTTTCATTTTTCACTAAATCCGTACGATAAGTTTTTTTGGAAGTAATAGTGAATAGTGAAGAATCAAAACGGTGACATTGTCCTGACTGATGTTACCGAAGCAATAGTAAAATTTAAACTTATGGAGAGATAATAATGGAATTTGAAAGATTAATTGCCGAACGCTACTCTGTACGCAAATTTAAATCAGAACATCTACCGCAAAGTGTTATTGATAAAATTCTTGAGGCGGGACATAAGGCGCCGACGGGATGTAATTATCAGCCTCAAAGAATTCTTGTACTTAATACCGATGAATCAATTGCAAAGTTAAAGGAATGTACCAAGTGTCATTTTAATGCGCAGACGGCAATGCTTGTCTGTCATAACAGAAATGAAAGTTGGGTTAGAAAATATGACGGCGCATTTTCTTCTTCGGTGGATGCCGCTATAGTTACTACCTATATGATGTTAGCGTGTCAAAATGAGGGAGTTGGCACCTGCTGGGTAATGCATTTTGATCCCGCTGCTATGCGTGAAAGTTTCCATATCCCCGATAACGTTGAACCGGTTGCACTGCTTGTAATGGGCTATCCTGCGGCTGATACAAAGCCACTTGATTTGCATCATCAGTTTCGCCCTATGGACGAAGTTGTGTCTTATGATGAATACTAAAGTAATAATATAATTTATAATACATCAAAATTTCAAAAAATAAAATTTCTAGCAGTATAAATTTCCTTTAGGGTAGAGCAAAAAATAAGAAAAATACGGTATTGTCAAATTTTGAAAAGTTGACACCTAAGTGAACCTTGTTACTCGCTTTTGCTCGTAATAGACAACAAATTTGTAAATAAAAGGAGATTTATATATGAAAGCAACTGGAATAGTTAGAAGAATAGACGACCTTGGTCGTGTGGTTATACCGAAAGAAATTAGAAGAACAATGAGAATCCGCGAAGGCGACCCTCTGCTGACAACATTGACACCTTTCGACCGTTTTTGCTTGGCGATACATAGTGTGGTGGAAAGATATAATAAATAGCAAAACAGAGCAGAAATTCTGCTCTTTTTTATTGAAAAAATATGATATAAATGATATAATTAACAAAAAGGCATTTTTGGAGGCTATATACATATGCTAAACGTAATGGAACAATATATTTGCGATTTGATTATTAATGTGCTAAAAAAGTCGAATACGAGTTTAACTTTTAATGAAATAAAAGAACAACTTACATGTAAAATAGATGAAGTTGAATTAGATGCTTTTCTTTTTGGTTTGACTGAACAAGGAAAATTAAAACAGAGTAGAGTGTTAACACCGCAAGGGAATTTTACCGCGTGGTCTATTAATAATGATAAATAAAAACAGAAAAGTATAAATCTCCTTGTTTTACAGATACTAACAGTACAAATTTGTAAAGCAAGGAGTTTTTTGTATATATGAAAGCAACAGGTATTGTACGCCGTATAGACGACCTTGGTCGTGTGGTTATTCCGAAAGAAATTCGTAGGACAATGAGAATTCGTGAGGGGGATCCATTAGAAATTTATACAGGCGCTGGGGGAGAAGTGGTCTTTAAAAAATATTCGCCGATAGGTGAATTGTCGGATTTTGCGGCGCAGTATGCGGAATCGCTTGCAAGGGCTACAAGTTTGCCCGTGCTTATTTGCGACCGTGACCATTGCGTTGCGGCATCGGGAGTTTCTAAAAAAGAGGTACTTGAACGCAGAGTTACATCTTCTTTAGAGGAAATTATGGAGCAACGCCGAAGTGTGAACTTTGAAAATGGTGAAAATCACCTCGCATTAGAGGGCACTAACCACAATATACGTGTGGGCGTGCCGATTATTAATGCGGGGGACGTAAGCGGTGCGGTTGTATTGGTGGCTGATGAAAACGGCGGCAATGCGAGCGAAAGTGATGTTAAACTTGCAGGCGTTGCGGCGGATTTTTTGGGAAGGCAAATGGAATAGCGCTTTAAAAGATTATGCCTTGGTATTTTTACCGAGGCTTTTTATATTATATATAAGGTGTTTGTTAAAATATTAATTATCATTGCGGTTTGGTGCTCGTTTGTGATAAAATATGCCGAGAAATTTTAAAGGGATGAAAAATTATGAATAATTTCAGAAAAACAAAAATAGTTTGTACTATAGGACCTGCTTGTTCGGACGAGGAAACTATAACCAAAATGTGCCTTGCGGGTATGAATGTTGCGAGAATGAATTTTTCGCATAATACCTATAAGGAACACGGCGAACGAATAGAACTTGTTAAAAAGGTAAGGGAAAAGTTAGGGCTGCCAATCGCTATTTTGCTTGATACAAAAGGACCTGAATACAGAATAAAAACCTTTGAAATGGGTAAAATCTGTCTTTCGGTTGGTGACGAATTCATTTTCACCTCTAAAGAAATTGAGGGTAACCAAAAACGCGTTTCTGTTAACTATAAAAACTTGGCTAAAGATTTACAAAAGGGTGACAAGGTGCTTCTTAACAACGGTTTGCTTGAGTTTAAGGTGAAATCCACTACCGATACGGATGTTATTTGCGAGGTTTTGGTAGGCGGCGAACTTTCTGACCGTAAAAGTATGAGTTTTCCTGGTAAAACTTTAAAACAGGTTTATTTAAGTGAGCAGGATAAGCAGGATATTTTATTCGGTCTTGAACATGATGTTGATTTTATCGCCTGTTCCTTTGTTTCTTGCAGACAGGATTTGTTGGATGTTAAGAATTTTTTGAAAGAACACGGCGGGGAACAGGTTGATGTTATAGCAAAAATTGAAAACCGTTCCGGTGTAGATAATATCGAGGATATTTGCGAAGAGTGCGACGGAATTATGATTGCACGCGGTGATATGGGTGTTGAAATTCCGTTTGAAGAATTGCCTGCTATACAAAAGCAACTTATTACAAAATGCCGATTGCTTGGCAAACGAGTTATAACGGCTACCGAAATGCTTGAGTCTATGATTACTAATCCAAGACCTACCCGAGCCGAGATTTCCGATGTAGCGAATGCAGTTTATGACGGTACAAGCGCAATTATGCTTTCGGGCGAAACCGCCGCAGGCAAGTATCCTGTGGAAGCAATTGAAACAATGTCACGAATAGCCTTAAACACAGAACGCAATATACATTATATAAAACGTTTTCGCAACAGCGAATTTAAAATTAAAAATACAGTTGATGCCATTTCGCACGCTACTTGCGGTATGGCTATTGATATAGGCGCTAAGGCAATTGCAGTTTGTTCGCTTTCGGGCGTTACTGCAAGGATGGTATCGCGTTTCAGACCACATATTAATATTATAGGTATAACCACTAAAGAAAAAACATGGCGAAAGTTGGCGCTTTCGTGGGGAGTAATACCGATAATGTGCGATAATTACACCTCAACAGAAGTTTTGTTCTATCAGGCAGCGTGTTTAACTAAAGATGTTTTGTCCTTGGAAAAAGGCGAAAAAATTGTAATAACAGGCGGCGTTACGAACGGAAGTTCTGGTAATACAAATCTTATAAAGGTGGAAACTATATAATACCATATATTATATGTATAATTTATAGGTAATAAAAGCAAAGTGTTATTTTGCACAATAAAGTTGCGAAAGAATCTGTAATACTAAAAACTAATTGCCTTTTGCCTCCTTTGTCGAATCCCCCTGTCAGCCGTTGGCTGCCATCCCCCTTTAACAAGGGGGACATATCGGGGGACCGCAAAGCGCCCCTTGCCTAAAGGGGAGAGGG
>JAZQHI010000155.1:0-8556 GCA_045540535.1 Acutalibacteraceae bacterium
TTTTACTGTAATTAGATTTTTCGCTTTTCAAAACCACTTTTGCATTGGCTTTATTAACGGTGAATTGTAGAGAATTGTTTCCGCTTAAAGCGTGGTTCGCATCTGTATTAAGCGCAAGAGTTGCATTAGTGGTCGGATCCGTCCAGTTATCCCAGTTTGTATCCACATCATCAAAGGTACTGTAGGAATCAAAATCTTCAAAATCAGCGTAGGTAGCAACCCACTTTGCCCAATATTCTTTACTGCCGGAAATATCAGCCGGAACAGAAACTACAGGCGAACCTGTGAATTCTGCGTTATCATACCAACCTGCAAAGGCAAAGTCTTCTCTTTTTATACTATCCATAGTAGGTAGAGGCATATTAGCATAGCACTTATAAGGCGCATTATAACCATCTGCCCAAACGCCGTCGTTTGCATTAAGCGTTACATTGTAATCTACTATATCACTATAAGTACCGATTTCATCAATATAAACTTCAGTATCATTATTTTTTACATTAATAAGGAATTCAGTGCGCCATAACCAATCTTGATCTAAAGCGGCTGGAATATCGCCCCACGGAATTGTAACAATTTGCTTACCCGCAGAAACAGTTACTTCCTTTGAAACTACATCTGGCAAGCCGTTAAATTTAATTTTAACTGTTGCACCGCCTGTGCTTTCAATCCAGAAACCAACACCGTCGCCTGTTTTACTGTAATTGGCTTTTTCATTTACAAAATCTATTGTTGCATTAACTTTTTTAACAGTAAATTTAATAGAATTTGTGCCTGTTAAAGCATGGAGTGCTTTGTCATTAAGAGAAAAATCAATATCTTCTTTCGGCCAAGACCAATCTTTCCACTTAGTAATAACATCATCCAAAGTGTTGTATGATTCAAAGTTGTCGAAATTAACATCAAGTTTTATCCAACGCGCATAATAAGTAACATCTTGCGCCAAATTATCAGGCACAGCACAAACAGGTGAACCTGTATATTCTGCGTTATCATACCAACCTGCGAAGTCAAGACCTTCCCTTACAATCTCGCCGCACTCTGGGAGATAATCTCCCGGAGCATAGTCAGAGGTAACTCCGTTAAGAGTACCGCCATTGAGTTCAAGATTAACATTAACATCTTCAGCAAAAACTGAAAAGTTCACACAAATTGAGCAAAGAAGCATAACTATTACCAATAAGTAGGACAAAATCTTTTTTGTGCAACTAAACATTAGAGTATCTCCTTTCATATTTTGGCATTAATCAATTAATTGATTTTACCCGTAAACTTTAAGTTTTTATAAGTATCTTTCATATATGTATCAAACTTAGTATGATACGTATCAATAAATGCACCAACCGTTGTTTTACCTTCAAACAAACTGCTCATAGCAGTTGAATAATCTTTATCAGCACCAAGACCTACTTCAACAATAGCAGCAGGTTTAAGAATTCTATACATTTTCTTTACGCGGTTATATGTAGCAGAGTTTGTAAAACTGCGAACGTAAAGATCGCTAAACTGTCTATCTTTGTCATAGCCAGGATGGAATTGATAAAGGGCGTCAACAATAAAGAGTAGTTCATCTGCCTGATCAGCATAGGTTGTTGGTATTACATAAGGCCAATTTGTTTCTCTGCATGCATAATACTGATCTACGCTAGGACCCATAGGAAGATACGCTATACCATATTCGTCACCATTCATACCTTCTTTAAGTACAGAAAAACAATATGAATCATGGAATGCGAAAGCAACATTTCCCTTCATAAGTTCTTTAAGCATATAATCCCATGAAGCGCCGCTTTCGGGTACAGTAGCAACCTTATCTACATGAATCCAATTATAAATCTGATCAAGAGCCTCGCGAACTTTTTTATCCTTTAAGTTGGAACCGAGTGTACCGTCTTCACCAATACTAACCATATGACTGCCATTACTTGCAGCCATACCGTATACACCAAATTTTTGAGTAACAGAAATACCCCACTTATCAGGATATTTAGCCTTAACCTTCTTAGCAATATCGGTCATAGCGTCCCATGTCCACTTATTTTCATCCATTAACTTTTCAATATCGGCAAACTGTGATGTTAAATTCTTGTTATATGCAACCACAGACAGCATTTTGCCTTCTTCAACGCCTATAGCATATTGCTTATTATTGTAGTTACTTAACTGAACGCCGAAAGCATCATAAATATCAGATTTCATATCGATGCCTGTTTTCTCCATAGCATCATTTAAATCAGTTATGTAACCTTTAAGTGCGTAATCGGTAGCCCAGTCTGCATTTACCTGATAAAGTTGACCGGCAGGCTTAACACCCGCAAGAATTTCTTGTTCAATAGTTGCGCTCCATTTTTTCTCAACAATATCAACGCCATACTTGTCTTCTAACTCTTTAACACGTTTATTCCAGTTATCGTGAGCAGTGTTATTGCCGCTTGCATAAGGTTCCCAGTTACGCATAATGGTTATGGTCTTACCTTTTAGGGTCTTAGGATCAAATTTTCCTTGGGTGTCACTGTTTGACCCAGTATCTTTAGAACTCTCAACCTTAGAACTTTCAACCTTAGAATTGTTGACTTTAGAGTTGTCACCCTTAGAACTGTTGACTTTAGAACTATCACCCCTAGAGTTGCTGCCTTTAGAACTATCTTTCGCAGATTCGGCTTTAGAATCGGTGACTTTTGAATTTTCTTTGCTTTCATCAACCTCATCACAAACACAATCGCCATACTGATAACAGAAGCAACAATACTCCTTTACCGGACAAAGTGTACACTTTGAAGCATCACCATACACTGCATCTGTTGTAGCCTGTGTATCAGATGTGACATTTTCAGTTTTTCCGCAACCGGTAAACGAAAACACCAATGATAAGCATAACACAATACAAAGCAGTGCTTTTTTCCAATTTGTTCTCTTCATTAAAAAAACCTCCTTTAAAATTTCACCAAAGTAATAATATAGAAACAGCCAAACAAAAAATACATAACTACGAGAAATTAATAAAACGCAGTTCAGCCGTTATCTAACTAAAGAAATTAAAACAGGATATATTCTCCTGTACTTCAACATTTTACGGTTTTAAATTATACCGAAAAAAGTTTTATTTATTTGCACTAGCCTTTTTTATTTCCTCGGCAATGCGTTTGCGAAGCCTTGGTAAAAACTCTGAATCCCGTGGATACTGAGTAAAGGTTATCTCCATACCTGCTTCTTGCTCGATAATACGAATCGCCTCATCCTTACCGACATATTCCTCTAATAATTTACAAATGGCCATATCCTGTAAACCTTCGTAAAATACTAATACACGCGGAGAAAGCCACGCGCCATCCTGACTGGGATAAACGCTGAACGATCCACCCGAAGCCATAGACTTATCACCCGATGTAGTAAGATATGGGTTGATTTTATGACGTGAAAGGCTTGTATTATAAAAGTTAAAACCCCAATGCAAGAAACCTTTTATATCATACTTATAAAGTTGAACACCAATCGACCTGTTACGCCAAGGCGGTGAAGTCATATGTCTGGTACTGACACATTTAACATCATCTGAATAATATACCCATTGTTCTTCAACATCTTTACCGATAAAATCAGTCATATCAGGTGTCTGAGTTACAGGTATATCTACAAGACCTTTTTCAAAGAATGAGTATTCTGAAAGAGCGTCTATAATCTTTGCAGAGCCAATCAAAGGCTTTATAAGGTCATGCGCATATTTATACGTTTCGTAAACACGTTCTTGAGGTTCATCAGATATATGGAACATTGTGTTCTCAAAAACACCTTTCTGCTTCAATGCCTCAACAAGAGCAGGAATAAACTGTTTAAGGAAATCGGCATATTTGGGATCTGTTGAACACATATGCCATCCAAAAATATATTCATCTTTTCCGTTTACCTCAGCCACAATTCCCGGTGTATATTTAAGACCCCACTGCGAAAACAACTGACAAATTTCAAAATATTTAATACCCTGTCTTTTACAAACATCAATCCAACGGTATAACTTTTCAAAATTGAAGTTGTATTTTTCTCCGTCCACCTTAATATCAACGAGTTGCACATTGGTTCGATATAATCCATAACCTGTATCCAAAGGTGGAGTAATAACCGGTGTTAGTATTACATTAATACCCGTATCCACCGCTGCTTTAACATACTCTTCTATGAGTTCCCAATGACGTTCTGAATAAACAGGAACCTTATAGTAGTCAGCAATACAGTCGGCATAAAACCATTGAGTATATTTAAGCGTCTGCTTAGGAACCGTAAACGGTAACACCTCTAAATTAAATGTTGTGCTTGTCACATTTTCAGCACAAGGCTCCCAAGACTGTGTTTTTTGTGGAATAAAATCAATTGTTATAGGATATGTACCTTCTGGCATATTTTCAGGTATATCAACACGCACCCACAGAATATCCGGGTCATTTTCCTTCATAACCATAAAGTTGTTTTCTTCTTCCATAGGAACAAGAATATCAGGCATAAGGCAAGGCTTATCCGTCAGACGAATTGATTCTTTATCAGAAAAAAATGAGGTTAGTGAATCCAACACCGCATCTCTTACCTTATACACAGTGATAAATTTGTCCAATTCAGGAGAATTCAGATTGATTTTATACCGAAAACTTTTTTCGGGAGTTATAACTATTTGATACGAAAAGCGTTCTCCTCTAAAAGCAATGGCATTTTGCTTATTTTCCGCTGTTTCGTAACTAAAAATTGTTTCCAAAGAGGAAACCTGCTTTATATTAATGTCCATAAAATTTAGACCCCCTTAATAAAAATCAATTTTCAAATATACACCAAACCTTAATTTAACGGTTTTATTTCATTAATGCGTCCATCAATGATTCATCTACCCAATCTCCAGCGGTAGTATCATAAATACCAAATGTGCCTTGGAATGACCACCAGTTCCAACCGCACTTGGCATCCTTCATAACATCTATTATAAAGTCAGCATACTTAGCACGGGCACTATCAGGCGTAATGGTATTATATACACCAAACTCACCAATCCATACAGGTCTTTTATAGATTTCTTGATATTCTTTAACATATTTGAATACCTCTTCTATTTCAGCCTTCATATCATCGGTAAAGTCTGTTGCCGGATAAAATTCACCGTCAGCATCCCAATCTGCGCCTTGGTGTGTGAATATCATCGGTTCATAGCAATGAACTGCCATAATAATGTTTTCATCATCAGGCAAAAACGGTTCGGTAGCCATTAAATGTATAGCGCTGTTATTCCAACTTGTAGCGTGAACAATATACCTTGTGGGATTGGTTTTTCGGATAATCTTAATGGCTTCATCCTGAATTTCAAGTAGTTTTTCAGAGGTAATAACATCCGGACCGCCATCTCTTATGGCGTCACCGTTACCCGGTTCATTAAAGAGTTCAAAAATCAACTCAGTTGGATAATTCTGATAATGTTCAGCCAATTGTTGCCACATTTTATAAAACTTTTGTTTATTGCCTTTAACATTGGTTTGCATCTCACCAAAATGATGAAAATCGAGCACGATCTTAAGTTCAGAACTTAACGCTATATCAATGATTAAGTCAATTTTTGCCAAAAATTCTTTATCAATCTTATATTCGGGAGCCGAACCCATATATTTAAAGAAATCAACAGGCAAACGAACATGATCAAAGCCTTTTTCCTTTATAATATTGTAATACTCTGGTTGGAAAATCCATCTGTCATACTCGTAATTAAGTCCACTCTCAAAACCTGTGAGATTAACTCCGCGCTTTAGTGGGTTTTCGTTGGCATTATATTCTGCACACAACTTTTTCAAACGAACTAAATCTATGATGTCGGTTTTTCCGTTATTGTTAACATCGGTAAATTCAGCCGTGTTATCTACACCCAACAATTCATTACGCAGTAATGACAAGTCTAACGAATTAATTATACCGCTGAAATCCACATCTCCCAAATCGTAAAAACATAAATTTTTCAAACTTATATCGTAGTTAGCGCCCGCACTGGTTTTACCAAAGAACGCCAGATATTTATTATCTTGTGTGACATTTGATGCGCTATACGCAATCTTCATTGTTTCCCAGTCACTGTTTATGTCCTCACTGTTAAGGGTCTGGTTACTTTCTTGCGTTTGATTTTTTATTACGGTCTCATCAAAACTGTCACCTACTGTACGCGGTTGAAGCGCCCCCGCAAGATCCCCGTTTGTGAGATATTTGTAATCAAATGTAATAACGTAATCCTTATCTTTTCTAAGCACGTAATCGGTTGCAAAGCCAACATATTCTTCGGTGCCTGCTGTCTTAGAAAGGTTCCAAACAATTTCATTCTCATCATCTAAAGAATATGTGAATCCGTTTTCCCACTTTGCCATAATGTGATTAGCATCAAATTCCTTGTACGTGCCAATTTCATCAATATAAACCACATCATTGGCATTTGGTGTTGAAATATAAAGCGATGTTCTTGTTAAAGCGCTATTTTCCAACGCTCCTGCTATTTGTGACCATGGAATAGTAACAATCTGCTTACCTGCAGGAACAAATATATTCTGAGATTTTATGGATGAACTACCGTTAAATCCAATACTCACAGTAACGCCGTTTTGCGACTCAATCCAGAAACTAACCCCATCACCTGTTTGTGGGAATTCAGAACTCGTATTGTAACTATAATCCTCAACATCAGCATTTTTAAGGCGGATTTTCATAGACTTTCCATCTTTAGCATGCGCAGAATCGGTATTAAGTGTAATTTCCAGATTTGAAGAAGATTTCTTATACCATTTCTTAGTTACATCCGAGTTGGTTGTGTAAGAGTCAAACGCATCATATACCGAACTGTTTACTATCCATTTTGCCCAAAATTCTTTGTCACCTGTAGAATCAGGTGTCAGAGTCTTTATAGGCTGACCCAAAAAATCCTTATTATCATACCAACCTGCAAAGATAATTCTATCCTTACTTATATTATCTTCAGTAGGTAGAACAATACCGTAGGCATCATATTTTTGAGGAGCAACATAGCCCTCAGTCCAATTTCCACCGTTTGTGTGGAATGTAAGTTTACTGTCATTGCAGGAAGAATATGTACCAATATCATCTATATAAACTGTATTTCCGTTTTTAGTGCTACTCACTTGAATAAACATTTGCTCGAACACATCTTTATTGTGTAAATCCGCAAATTTTTCCCAAGGGATTGCAATAAAATTCTTACCTGCGCTTACATTCAGAATATAAGAATCAGCAATGTCATCAAATGCAACCAAAACCTCAGTGTTTGTTTCAGATTTAATCCAGAAGTAAACTCCATCGTCGGTTTTGTTATATACACCGTTTTTGGAAACTACTGCATAACGGTTCTCTGAAGACTCATAACCCTCTATACTAATCTTCAGCGATTTTGAACCACTGTAAGCATTTATAGCGTTTGAGTCTAAACCAAGTGTTGCACCATCCGATTGCAGCACCCAATCAGAACCATTAGATTGATATTCGAAATTATCATAATTGGCGGCTCGCTTTATCCTTTTGGCATATAAGGAAATATTACCTGATTTTGGAGTAACCGTTAAGGCTTCTCCATTTAAATCCCTATTATCATACCAACCGGCAAAGATATAACCCGGCATTGAAATATTTTCTTGTGTAGGAAGTAAAACGCCGGTTGAAGCATATTTTGTGGGGGCTATGTAATTTTCTCCCCAAACGCCGTCAATCGTATAGTACGTAATATTGTTTGCAACGCTTATATCTTCTTTGTATGTACCGATTTCGTCTATATAAACTACATCGTTAACTCTGGGTGTTGATACAGAAATCGATATCGCCCATAAACTATCCTGATTTAACACATCAGGTATTTGGGACCACGGAACAGTAACAATACGTTTACCTTCAGAAAGAGTTATCTCTTGGGACTGTAAGGCATCGTTATTATTAAACTTTATTCTGACTGTGGCGCCCTTTATGGTTTCAATCCAAAAAGCCACACCGTCACCTGTCTTTGAGAAACTGTTGCCGCTATTAACAATTGTTGTAGCGACATTTGCTTCTTCAAGGTGAATTTTTATGGATTTACCGCCATTATAAGCGTGTGCCGAATTGGTGTTAAGTGAGGATTGTGATTTTGAATCCATCCAATGATTAGCATTAAACAAATCCTCATTGGTGTCGTAAGATTCAAAATTCTCAAAATCAACATCATGGAGTATCCACTTAGCCCAATATTGCTTGTTACCTGTCGCATTTTCATCAATGAAATATACGGGCGAGCCTGTAAAACCTTCATTGTCATACCAACCGGCAAAGGTTAGTCCGTCTTTTTTCAACGGGTTACAGTTTGGAAGAATAAGTTTATTAGAAACAAAATAACCTGTTGGCGGGGTATAATTATTTATCCAACTACCGCCATTTGTATTAAAGGTTATATTGTAATCAACGTGTTGGCTATAACTGCCTATATCATCAATATAAATTACATCTTTAGCATTAGGCGCACTGATAAATATTTGAGTTTGCCATAGATATGCCTGATTTAAAGCATCC
>JAZQHI010000156.1:0-10874 GCA_045540535.1 Acutalibacteraceae bacterium
ATGTGGCGGTAGCGGAGAATTGATGTAGATTAATAAACAAGTGACTTAAAATGCAAAAAAATAAAAAACAAAATCTTCGTAAAACTTCTTTGGCGGCAATTTTTGTCTGCTTTTTAGCGGTTTCGGCGCAAATTTCTTTACCAACCCTTTTTGGTGTTCCCCTGTCTTTGCAGGTTTTCGCTGTTGCGCTTTGCGGATATACTCTGGGTCTTGCAGGCGGTACGGCGGCAGTTGTTTGTTATATTTTGGCGGGCGCTGTGGGATTACCCGTTTTTACCGCCTTTAGCGGCGGCGCTCACATAATTTTAGGTGCAAACGGCGGCTTTATATTGGGCTTTTTGTGTATTGCCGTTGCTTGCGGACTGGTGTTTGAAAAAAGGCTTTGGGTTAAAATTTTATCAGGTCTTTTAGCACTGGCACTATGTCACTTGTGGGGCGTTTTGCAACTTAAAGTTATAACGGATGTAGGGTTATTTTCCGCGTTTTTGGGCGGTTCGGCACCCTTTATTCTAAAAGATATAATATGCATTATTTTAGCGGCTTGGCTTTCGGCACGCATAAATAAATTACTTGAAAAAACCAAATAATGGATACCGTACGGTTTTAAAAGAACTGTACGGTATTTTTTTATTTTAGTTCTATAGAGGACAACCTTGTCATAAACTTTATTGAGGTGATAGGGTTGGAAAATGAAAGACGTTTTGTTAATACGCTTTATGCTTTTGGTGAAAGAATAAGTGATATTTTAGAAAAACTGCCTGCAACTTTAAAAAATAATACCGAGGAAATCCGCCTGCGAAAAGGACTGCCACTGGCAATTACCGTAAATGGCGATACGGTTTTTATAAAAGCGAACGGCGGTATAAGTTTTGATTATAGGGATGATTTAGCGGTGGTGACTCCGCGTGATATTGAAGAAAGTTATAAAAGGCTTTGCGGCAGTTCGGCTTTTGCCCACACCGAGCAACTTAAAGACGGCTACATAATTATGAAAAACGGAAACCGCGCAGGTATTTGCGGCGAGTTTACCGATAACGGATTTATTAAGGATGTAAAGGCGATTAACGTTCGTATTGCGCGTGAAATTTTCGGCGCGGCGAATGATATTGTAAAAACTTTTGAAGGGGAGAGTATTTTAATAGCAGGTCCCCCTGGTTGCGGCAAAACCACAGTTCTGCGCGACCTTATACGTCAACTATCAGGTGGCGTAAAGGGTAAATATTACAGAACTGCCGTAATTGATACAAGGGGCGAAATATCGGGCGGCGGAGTTAACGATTTAGGGCACTGCACCGATTTGATTTCTATAAAAGATAAGGCAAAAGGGATAGAAATTGCACTTAGAACTATGTTTCCCGAAATTATAGCCTTTGATGAAATCGGCAGTTTGAGTGAACTTGAACGTGTTAAAGAAAGTATGTTTTCGGGAACAACGGTTATAACTACCGCGCATATAGGCTCGGCAGAGGAACTGATTGAACGCGAAATCACCCGAAAACTTATAACCGAAGGTATTGTTAAAAAAACAGTATTACTGCCGCGGCTTCACGGCGGAAAACTTGAAATAATTAATTCGGGAAAACGGGAAAGTTATGTTAAAACTTAAAATTTTAGGGCTTGGTATTCTCTTTTTGGTATGTTCGGTTTCGGGGTTTGCGGCATCGGTCTCCCTTAAAAAGCGGAGTGTAAAAACCGAGGCCCTTTTAAAATCCTTTTATTCTTTAGCAGAACTTGTGCGCATTGGCGGTTTTGAAATATCCGAACTTTGTGAGCGGTGTTTTGGCGGCGCGGTGAAATTTGAATGTGGCGCATTTTTTTATGATAGTGAGGGTTTAAAGGAAGAGGATATATCCTTTTTGGAAGACTTTTTTTCCTCTTTTGGCATTTTAGATAAGGGCGGCGAATACGAAAGAACCAGGTTTTATACCGGTCTTTTAGAAATGCGTGTTAAAAAGGCTAAAGAAATTTATGCCGAGCGCGGCCGCCTTTATAGGAATCTTGGGCTTATGGCAGGACTCACTATTTTTATTTTCTTTTTGTAGGTGAAATTATGGATGTTGATTTTATATTTAAGGTTGCGGCTATAGGAATTATTGTAACGGTTTTAAACCAAGTGCTTATCCGCTCCGGCAGGGAAGAACAGGCAATGCTTACAACCCTTGCGGGTCTTGTAGTAGTACTGCTTATGGTTGTAAACTCTGTAGCGGAACTTTTCCAGACCGTGAAAGGACTGTTCGGACTGTGAGCGAGGTGCTTTTAAAGATTTTAGCAGTTTGCTTAATTGCGGCGGCGGTGGCTGTTACCTTAAAACCAAAAGCCCCTGAATATGCAATGTTTGTGTCCATTGCGGCGGCGATAATTATAAGCGGTATTTTAATAGGTGCAATAAGTTCCGCTATAAACGAATTTGACTCTTTGCTTCAAAAGTACGGTCTTGAAACCGAGTATTTTAAAATTGCCGTAAAGGCACTTGGTATTGGATATATTACAGGGTTTGTTGCCGATTCTTGCAGGGACTGCGGTCAGGCAAGCCTTGCTTCAAAGGCAGAATTCGGCGGCAAGTGTGCAATTTTTATTTTATCTATGCCCTTGATTCACAGCCTTGTTGAAACGGCGGTGGGTTTTATAAAATGATAAAACGAGCGGTATTGTTAATTTTTTTAGTAGTCCTTTTTTTGCCCTCAACTAAAGTAAATGCCGAGACAGAAGATTTTTTAAATGAGCAGTACAAAATTTCAGGAGCGGAAAATCTTGACGAATATCTGCCCGAATCTACACGCGAATTTTTAAACGAAAGCGGTATAACCCCCGATACTAAGGATTGGGGCGAAAGCCTGAATCCTAAAAATGTTTTTTTGCATATCTGG
Organism: Acutalibacteraceae bacterium; assembly: GCA_045540535.1. Lineage (GTDB taxonomy): Bacteria > Bacillota > Clostridia > Oscillospirales > Acutalibacteraceae > UBA737. The sequence continues at coordinate 2,868 of JAZQHI010000156.1, forward strand.
TTTTTTTTAAAATCGGGTGCAAAAAAGCCATTGGCGTTAGGGGCGGTAATTTTAAGTTTAACCCTTATAAGCGCCGCTATAGGCGGTATGGGTAGCGGCGGTGCGGCGATGCTCAGCGCCGATTTTGCGGTGTCGCTATCGGTAGCGGTGGCGGTAATATCACCCTTGTTTTCGGTTATAACGGCAGGGCTTTCGGCACTTCAGGGGTGCACGGTGTTTATGACCGCCTTTATCCCTGTTTTTGCGGTTATTGTAGTATCGGCAGGGCAGGCGGCAACCTCGGTTTCGATGAGCGGTTTGCTTTTGAGTGCTACCGAGGCGGTAGGTATGATAGCCGATTTCGCGGTAATGCCGCTTATGAGCGGTTATCTTGCAATAAGCATTTCGGCGGGTGTTTCGCCCCTTATTCAGAAAACGGGCATAGCCGACGGCATAAAAAAACTTTGCTATTGGACAATGTCACTGCTTACTACTGTGTTTTTGGGTATTTTAAGTCTTCAAACAGCGGTTAATGCCTCTGCTGATACATTGACCCTTAAAACCGCTAAGTTTATTATCGGTTCTTCGGTAGCGGTGGCGGGTACGGCACTTTCCGAGGCTTTAAGCACGGTTACGGCTTCTATGGGAATTTTAAAAACAACCGTCGGTATTTACGGTGTTATAGCCTTGGCGGCTTTATTTTTACCCCTTTTGGCAGAAATGCTTTTGTGGCGGGTTTCCTTTAATATTACAGCGGCTATATCCGACCTTTTGGCAGTGCCTAAAATCAGCAACATTTTGCGTAGTGCAGATACGGTGCTTTCGGTGATGATAGGCTTAATTCTTTTGACCTGCGCGCTTTTTATTATTTCACTGAGCGTTGTTATTTCTACAGGTAGAGCGGGGTAAAAAATGAACTTTATATCGGCTTTTTTAACTCCTTTTTGTGTTGCGGCGGTTTTTATAGGTGCGCTTTTTATGCTCTGTCCCGAGGGGGCAATGAACAAGCCTTTAAAATACATAATAAGTTTATGCTTTTTAATAACGGTGATTTCTGCCGCAGGGATTACGGTTAAAAACAGCGATTTTAAGATTGATTTTACTCCTGATAATTTAGATAGCACCGAACTTGACCTTAAAAATGCCGAGTTTGTTTATACCTACGCTTTACAAAAAGCGGGAGTGGAATTAAACGGTATTGAAATTTTTACTAATAAAAACGAAACGGGAAGCATAAGTATTAATAAGGTTATTATATATTCAAACAGCGAACCGCAAAAAATTAACGAAGCACTGGGTCAGATTTCAAAAAATATAGAGGTTGTAGTTATAAATGAATGAACTGAAAAATAAAATTTTAAAGAATTTAAAGTCACCTAAAGGATTAATTTTTGCGGGGATTTTGGGGTTGATTTTAATTTTTTTATCAACTTTAGGCGGCGAATCTGAAAAAACCCCCGAACCAAAAGAAAACGGAACATTTTCGGTTTCGGAATATAAAGCCGAACTCGAAAGCGATATTTTTCGTCTGGTGAAAGAGATTACGGGCAGTAAAGAGGTATCGGTTGTAGTAACCCTTGAAAACACGGTCAGTTATTCCTATGCCGACACCCGTGAAGAAATTTCTTCGGGAAAAAGCGGCGAAAAAACTGCCGAAACGGGTACTGAATTAAAATCGGGTTACATAACGGTTAAAACTGCCGACGGCGGCGAGGAGGCTTTGCTTGTTACCGCCGAAATGCCTGAAATAAGGGGTGTTGCCATTGTTTGCGAAGGGGGCGACAGCGAGATAATTGCGGAAAAAATTTTAAACACCGTTACATCGGCGCTTAACATTACTAAAAAAAGAGTATATATTTGCGGGAGGAACACAAGATGAAAAAAGGTAAGGTTTTCGGGAAAGGACAAATTACGGTAGCGGTTATGCTGTTGGCGCTCGGTAGCGCTATTTGGCTTAATACAAAATATTTGCCGAGCGATACTAAATATTTAGGTGAGGCGTCCTACGTTAACGGCTCTGCCGAAGATGAAGCGGCTATTGAAACCTCGGCTAAAGCCGAAAAAGAGGATAATTATTTTGAAAAATCGAGAAAGGAACGCGAAGAGGCATATAAAAAAGCGGAAGAAACTGTAGAAGAATTGCTTGATAACAAAAATATTTCTGCCGAAGAAAAGGCGGCGGCACTTAAAACGGTTGAAACTTTAGGCGCAAACATAAAAAAGGAAAACAATATCGAAACGCTTTTAAAGGCTAAAGGCTTTAAGGATGCGGTTGCGGTTATCGGGGAAAAGGGTATCAGCGTTATAGTAAAATCCGAAGGACTGACCTCTGCGCAGACGCTTCAGATACAGGATATTGTTACAAATGAAACCCAGATTGAACTGGGTAATATAAAAATTATTCCAATTACAGAATAAAAAGTGTTGAGTTATTTGAAAAATGTGGTATACTTATATTGTGGCAGCCGTCACAGTATAAGTATTTTTTTATAAAATAAATTGGAGGTTATCCCTATGAATAATAAATCTACCGAACTTTCTGTTAATACCGAAGTTATCGAAAAAATGGCTGAAATTGCCGCTAAGGAAATTGAGGGCGTAGCAGGTCTTTCTAAAAAGAGTATCGACCTCAAAGGCGCTGTAAAATCCAAAAATGCTTTCAAAGGCGTTAAGGTTGAAAGCGTTAACGGTGCGCTTAAAATCAACGCGTACATTACTTTGAAACAGGGCGCACATATTAACGATGTAGCCGAAAAGGTTCAAAAAAATATTAAGGAAAAAATTCAAACTATGACAGGCACTGCCGTTACAAAGGTTAATGTTAGCATTGCTGATGTTGAATTTGAATCCGAAACCGAAGAATAAAATCTTTTGTCCGCCACCCAAGTGCTAAAAGGCATTTGGGAGGTTTTTTGTGATGTTTAAAAATTAATATAAAATGTGGTTGAAAAAAGAGGATTAAAGCAGTATAATGACTGTGCTAAAAAGGGAAAGTGAGATGTTTTCGGTGGACAAGGGGTTAAAAAATGCAGCGGTTATCGGCAGTATGTCGGTAGGAACATATATAATTAACTATTATTTACGAAATTTGCTTAGTGTTCTTAATCCGCAGTTGCTCGAAACGGGAAATTACAGTGTTGACTTTTTGGCGCTTCTTTCTTCTGTGTATATGTTTTTTTATGCGGCAGGTCAGTTGTTTAACGGCATTTTGGGTGACAGGGTTTCACCTAAAAAAATGATTTCAACGGGTACCGCGGCGGCGGGTATTGCTATGTGCCTTTTTCCGTTTGTTAAATTTAAGGCTTTACAGGTTTTTTGTTTTGTTGTTTTGGGATTTACGCTTTCTATGTTGCGTGGTCCGCTTATGAAAACCATTTCCGAAAATACTAAGCCCGATTATGCCAGAGTAATTTGTGTTTTCTTTTCAATGGCAGGTTTTTTGGGTCCGCTTGTTGCAAGTATTTTCGCTATGATTTTTGCTTGGAACTGGGCTTTTGTTGCGGCAGGCGCGTTTGCAGTAATTTGCGCGATTTTGGTTTACATAATACTTTCGAATTTAGAGAAACACGGTTTTGTTAAATACAGTTCTACCAAGGGTGAGGGCTTTGGTGCAATAATAGGTATTTTTAAAATCGAAAAAATCGGTTTTTATATGATTGTTGCGGCTCTTGTGGAAATTTGCGCAAGTTCAATTTCCTTTTGGCTGCCCACATTATTTACAAGCGAGTTAGGGTTCGGTAAAGATTTTGCAAATATGCTCTTTTCGGGTATATCTGTAGCGAGGGCGTTAATGCCATTTGTGGCGCTCATTATTTTCAAACTTATAAAAGAGCGCGATATTGCAATGCTTTTAGTCACTTTCGGTATAGCCGCTTTATGTTTTGCGCTGATGACCTTAGCGCCTAACAGATGGATTTTAATAATATTGCTCGTTCCTGCTTTAATGGCTTGTAGTTGCTCGGCGGCTCTGCTCTGGAGTATTTACATACCAAGCCTTGGAAAAACGGGTAAGGTTTCAAGTATTAACGGTGTTATTGACTGTTTCGGCTACATAATGGCGTCTTTAGCGAATATGTTTTTCGCGCTGATTTCAGGTAAAATCGGTTGGAACGGCGTTTATCTTATGTGGGCGGGAATAGCGCTTGTGGGCGTTTTGTCGGCACTGTTTGTAGGGAATAAAAAAGCAAAATAAAAATTTACTGCCAACTGAAATTTTTCGGTTGGCGGTTTTTTTGCAAAAATTTTCAAAAATTGCGCATAATGTATTTAAAGGATGGTGCTTTTTTTGAAAACCGTATGGAAAACCGATACCGAAACCCTTAAGTTTAAAACCCAAAAAGAAGATTTTAAAACCGATGTACTTATTATCGGTGGCGGAATAGCAGGGCTTTTATGCGCATATAAACTGCATCTTAAAGGTGCCGATTACGCTCTTATAGAAAAGGATAGAATTTGTTCGGGAGTAACGGCAGGTACAACTGCAAAAATCACCTATCTTCACGGGGCGATTTACAGCAAACTTATAAAAAAGTACGGAAACGAAACGGCTAAAAATTACCTTAACGCCCACTTAGCCGCTACAAACGGGTTTAAAGAATTATGCAGTAATATAGACTGTGATTTTAAAAGTGAAGATTTGTTTATATATTCGCGGAATAATTTCGCTAAAATTGAAAGCGAATACCGCGCTTTAAAGCAGTTAGGGGTAGATGCAACCCTTACTACAAAAAGCGAATTGCCCTTTAAAATTGAAGGGGCGGTAGGGGTATCTCAGCAAGGGCAGTTTAACCCCTTGAAATTGCTTTACAGCATATCAAAGGACCTTAATATCTACGAAAATACCGAGGCTATAGAAATAGGCGAAACCGTAGTTTTAACCAACCGCGGAAAAATTGAGGCTAAAAAAATTATTGTTGCAACCCATTTCCCTTTTATAGATAAACACGGGTTGTTTTTTCTTAAAATGTACCAACACCGTTCCTATGTTTTGGCGCTAACAGGGGCGCAAAATACCGATAAAATGTACGCGGACGAAAACGATAAGGGAATGTCTTTCAGAAATTACAACGGTCTTTTAATTCTGGGTGGCGGCGGTCACAGAACGGGTAAAAAGGGCGGCGGTTGGGAAGAATTGCGCGCCTTTGCCAAAGAAAATTATAAAGGATGTAAGGAAGTCGCGCATTTTGCAACTCAGGACTGCATCACCCTTGACGGAATGGAATATATAGGCCTGTATTCAAAATCTACCCCTAATTTATACGTGGCAACGGGGTTTAATAAATGGGGTATGAGTTCGGCATTTCTTTCGGCAGAACTGCTTTGCGATTTGGTAATGGGCAAGGAAAATAAATACGAACCGATTTTTTCGCCTATGCGCAGTATCTGGCACAAAGAATTGGCGCTTAATTGTGCGGAATCGCTTTATAATATTTTAACACCAACTGTTCCAAGGTGCTCGCACTTAGGTTGCGCCCTTAAATATAACAAGGCAGAACACACCTGGGATTGCACTTGCCACGGCTCGCGCTTTAGCGAGGACGGCGAGATTTTAAACAATCCCGCAACAAAAAAGTTGGATAATTTGCCGCGCCACAACGGTTGATTTTTAAAATAATAAATGATATATTTATAATGGTGATAGAAAGTCGAAATAGTGTGAATACACACTATTTCGGCACCAAATCTTTGATTTGGTTACAAATTTTCAAAAAAATTTGTCTATGCCCATTGCAATGAATATAGGCAAAATTAAATTTTTTGAAATTTAGTTTTGCTCAAGCCGATAAAATCGGCTTGTCGAAACACTTTTTAGCGTTTCGACACTCTATAGTCATTATAATGAGTGTGAGGTGAAGTGCGCGTGTCGGTTTTTGAACGTATTTACAAAGTGGTTTGCGAAATTCCAAAAGGCAAAGTTGCAACCTACGGTCAGGTAGCAACGTATGCCGGAAATCCGCGGTGGGCAAGGGTTGTGGGTTACGCGCTACACAATAATCCCGCGCCATATATTATTCCTTGCCACAGGGTTGTAAACCGTGACGGTTTTGTTGCAACCGCCTTTGCTTTTGGCGGCGGTGAAGCGCAAAAAGCACTTCTTTTAGAAGAGGGTATAGTTTTTGAAGAAGACGGGCATATCGATTTAAGTGAATTTGGTTGGAAAAAATAAAGAGTGTTGGAGTTTATCCCAACACTCTTTTAATTCAGCCAATTTTTACTGTCGTAATATCTTAGCATTAATTCAACCATTTGGTTGTAACTTAAAATACCGCTTTCAACACCGTTGGCTTTTATAAACGAATCGTTAAAGTTCTGAGAGGCTTCTAAAACCTCGCTTTCCCTGAAACTATCCCAATAATCGTTGCCTTGGTTAATATCGCGGACAACCCCTTCTGAGCAGTTTGCCGCCGCTTTTCGCCAAAGTTCGCGGTCGGCTTTGTAAAGCGCGTTCGAGCAGTAAATAAAAGCCGCCAAGTGCCCCGAATATTCGTAATCAGGGTAGCCGCTTGTACTGCAGGCAAGCCAGCCTAAAAAATTGCACTCGTTTTCTTTAGCAAAACCCATTGTGTGCGCGATTTCGTGTGTAGCGGTGTGCCCCCAATCGCTCATAGGAACATCGGTATTAATATTAGATTCTGCAAGCCAAGGGCAGTAAACCCCAGTAGTCCCTGTATATGACCACCAGTGTGAAAGGGCTACCGATTTTACCCTCCACACCCCTGTTTTTAAAAATGGGTATTCTTTTTTCAGGTTATCGTAGCAGTTATCAGCCTTAAGAAGAAAATCATTCTTTTCAAGGGATAAAACGGTACATCCATTTTGGTCCTCTGGCAGTTTTTCGCGTGCAGCCGAAGCCTTTCGGGCTAAGTCGCTGGTAACGGTATAAAGGTGCTCGGCGGTATAGTTTCTGTTGGGTAGTGAAAAAAGTTCCCCTACAGTAATTCTCGAATAATTGCCCCCGTGCATTACCATAAACATAAGCAGAGCCAGTGTTAAGCACCAGGCTACAAATCTTATTCCCTTTTCTACTGTCTGCTTTCGGCTATGGCTTTTAACAATCCTTACAATCCAGATTATAAGCATTGTAAGAATTGCAGGAACACTTAAAACCACAACCATTTCGGTTATAGAAAAGGGCAAAACGGACATCAGCCACTCAAGCGGAAAGGCTATAATTCTGAAAATGCCGCGGGAAATTATGTATTCGGTAAATTTGGGGAAATGGAGCAGTAAAAAATACATTAGTGCCGCCACTATAGCAGGTATAAGGCAAAAAAGCCATTTTAAGTATATCGGTTTTTGTTTCATTGTGTCACTTCCTATATTTTTATTTTATTAAAATTTCGCCCCTTTGTCAACAAGGGTAAAAAAGGAAAACTCCCTTAATCAGTTTTGATTAGGGGAGTTTTTCGTATAAAAACAAAATTATTCGTAATCTACAACGTCTGCCCAGCGCAGCAGGAATTCGCGTTCGTGCTCGTTGCCTTTAACAGATTGCGATGCGGCAACTATTGGCATCCATTTCTGAACATACTGCTTTGCAGTATCGCTTTTTTTACAGAAAAGGTCGAGATATTTCTCGGCTAATTCGTTTTTGTTTTCAAGGCAGAAAAGCAGATAAGTTCTTGCGATATCTGCCGAAGCATTACCCTGAGTTGCGTGGTTCCAGTCAATTATATAGGGCTTGCCTTCGGGGGTAATTACTATATTAGAGGGGTTAAAATCGCCGTGGCAAACCTTTTTGTGCTTGGGCATACCTTCAAGTCGGGTGTGGAGTTCGTAACGGGTGGTGGCGTCAAGCGAAGATTCGCTGATTTTGCGGTTCATTTTGTCCTTTAATTTATGAAGTCCTGTGCAGGTTTTGGATTGCACCTCAATTTGTAAATCAACCAATAATTCTAAATATTTATCGGTGTTCTCGCTATCCTCTTCCATAAGTTCTGCAAGGGTTTTGCCTTCGATATACTCTAAAACAATCGCCCACTGACCGTTTACCATTGTAACCTCTAAAACCTTAGGTATGTTAAGACC
>JAZQHI010000157.1:0-23239 GCA_045540535.1 Acutalibacteraceae bacterium
ATCTTCATAAACTATCTCAAGCGGAATATTTTCGGGTTTAACATCATACTCCATAGGCTCGGGTATTTCAATGATTACAATATCATTTTCTTTAGGTTTTGTATTTTTTGAAACCGCTTTTGAATTTACGGTTACAAAACCTTCTTCAATAAGTTGTGCGGCACGCGAACGCGAAACATCCGCTACAGCCGCTACGAAAACATCCAACCGTTTTCCGTACTCATTAGAAAATTTTTCTTCAATTCTTTGCATTTTCGACCTGCTTTCCAAGCCGTTTTGCTTTATACTCATTTACAGCATCAATTAAAAAATAAAGAATTAAAAATCCAACTCCGACAACAATCGCGCAATCAGCAATATTGAAAACAGGAAATTCGGGCCAAAATTCAAAATGTAAAAAGTCAACAACCTTACCGTCTCTGAAAACACGGTCAATTAAATTACCTATACCGCCCGAAACCACAAGTGTAAGACCTGTAAGCATTAATTTACTGCTTTTGCCGTACTTCCAAAGATAGTAAATGCACAAAACCATTGCCAAGGCAGTAAAAAGTACAAGAAGCCATGTTTTTCCGCTTAACATTCCCCAAGCGGCGCCCTCGTTATGAATATAAACAATATCAATAAAACCTTTTAAAAATTCGGTCGACTCACCTAAGGAAAAATTAGAAACAATATAATATTTTGTGAGTTGGTCGAAAATCAAAATTAAAACCGCGCCGATACCCGCTGTTATAAAAGAAATCAAAATATACCCTCCAAGGCATTAATCGTCCAAAATATCTTCTGCAGTATCCTCTAACGGAGGCAATTCCTCTTTAATAGAAAAACCGTTATTTTCGGACTTTGTTTCAGGTTCCACAACTGTTTTTGGAACCACATTTTCTATAACGGGTTCGGGTTTTATAAAATCTATAACATCAGGTTCTTTATCTATAGCATAAGTCACCGCTTTAGCGACCTGCTCAGGATCAGACGGAACACTGTCAGGAATAGCAGAAAGAATTTCCAAATGTTCTTTATATTTTGCCGAAACGCTTGCCTTGAAATTAGCAATTTCAACCTTTAATTTATCATACAAAAGTTGTTGACGCGCAACACTATCCTCCGCAGCGGCAGTTATACTTTCAGCCTTTAATTTAGCCGTTTTAACCATATCGTTCAGTTCGGCTTCGAGTGCAGATTTTCTTTCCTGTGCTTTAAGTTCAAAGGTTGCAGAAAGTTCCTTTTCGCGAGTAGTTATTACAGAAATATTCGTTTCCGCATTTCTGATAATTTCCTCACTTTTTTCCTTAGCCTCGCCAACGATTCTATCGGCTAATTGCTGAGCGCTTAAAAGCACGCTTTGGATACTGTTCTGAGAAGCCTTTAGGTCCTCAATCTCTTTTACGAGCGCTTCATTTCTATCTTGAACTTCGCGCATCATTCTTTCGTACTGAGCCAAGTCCGCTTCGATTTTATCTAAAAAAATGTCAACCTCTTCTTGTTTGTAACCGCTCATTGAACGGCCAAATTTAATATTTCTGACTTCTGTAGCGCTAATCATTTTTAATCTCCCTCAGACATATTTTTTATATTTAAGTATTGTTCTTTTCTTTTTGGTAAGGTCAGTAGTAGATTCGATTATATACTTGCCACTACCTCTTATGGTTATGATATCCCCATCTGACACAAATTTTGTGGGTTTCGTTACCGTGACAGAATTAACTGCAACCAGTCCAAAATCAATTTTTTCGGCGGCTATCGAACGTGAAACTGCCGCCAACGCAGAAACCACGCAATCAAGCCTTAAAGACGCCACCGTTTCACTAAATTCTTTAAGTTCGCTTTTTTGCGGAAGAGGTTCGTCATATCCCGACTTTACCAGCACCCCGATTTTACCGATTTTTCTGACTTCGCTTAAAATATAATCTGCAATTTCGCTTAGCACAAAAACTACTGCCCTGCCGTCACCAATCAGTATATCACCAACGGTTTCGCGCTTTATACCAAGTGCCATTAAACTGCCTAAAAAATCCCTGTGGCCCAATTTATCACTTTTACGGAATTCAAAAGTAATTGGCACTATAGGAAAATCGGTATCTTCAAGCCAATCAGGCAAGCAACACAAAACTAACCTTTCAGCGTTATCATAACCACCAAAAAGTTTAAAACTTATATTTCGTTTTGAAAGCAACTTATTCGCTAAAACAGACTCTTCTGCCGAGAGAAACCCCATAAATTTAGGCTTTACTGTGCGTTCGCTAATATCGGCAGTGTCGTTCACCCGCGCAATAAAAAGTTCAGTTTCCATTAAAAATACATCTTGTTATCTTCAAAATCCTCAAGAAGCATTTCGCCCATCATATCAACGCCGTTAGGAACAATTAAGAAAGTACCTTTGGAAACTTTTCTCATATTTCCGTGATTAGCGTATGTAGCACCACTTAAAAAGTCCACAATTCTTCTTGAAAGATCCATATCGGCAGATTCAAGATTTAAAACAACGGTTTTACCGTCATTAAGATGATCTGCAATAGATGTAACATCGTCATATCTCTCGGGTTTAACAAGAACCACCTGCATTTGAGTTGAATTTAGACTTACAGTTTTAGCCTTACCGCCACCTAAAATTCTAGCCGTAGGTGCAGCACTTTTTTGAGGTTCTGAAGCAACTGCTTTTCTTTTGGGTTCTTCCCTTTCAACCTCTTCTTCAAAATCGTCCTCGAACTCGTCCTCAGGCGGAATGTTCATAATGTTTTTAATGCTGTCAAAAAGACCCATAATTTTTCTCCTTTGTTTTTTATTTGTAAATCCGTCTACCAAACAACGCAGTTCCCAAACGGATTAAATTTGCTCCTTCTTCAATAGCAATAGCGAAATCATCCGACATTCCCATTGAAAGTATATCCATACTACTATTATCTATTTTTTTAGCGCCTATGTCAATAAACAGTTTATACATTTCGCGGAAATATTTACGATTTTCTTCAGGATTTTCGCAAATTGGCGGAATTGCCATAAGACCGCGGACTTTAATATTGGGCAGTTTTGAAATTTCGTTTATAGCATCCTCTGCCATTTCGGTTGTAAATCCCCATTTGGATTCTTCACCGCCGATATTAATTTCAACCAAAATATCTATATTTTTTTCGGCCTTTATCGCTTGTTTAGAAATTTCAGCAGCGAGTTTCAGCGAATCAACCGATTCTATCATTTCAACCCGATTTATAATATCTTTAACCTTATTGGTCTGTAAATGGCCGATAAAATGCTTATGAACACCGTCTACAATACTGTCGTCCTTAGAAAGCAATTCCTGAACTTTATTTTCACCGATATAGTTAATTCCTTTTGAAATTGCATAATTTACAGTTTCGGCATCAACCGTTTTTGTAGCCGCCAAAAGTATTATATCTTCTGAATTTCTATTACTGCGCTTAGCGGCGGCAGTGATTTTTTCAGTTATTTGGGCATAATTTTCATCAAATTCTTTAGCCGACAATTTTTCCATCATAAAGATTTTTCCCTTTCACAACAACACTATCATAAAGTTGTAAAATATTACCGTTCTGGTCTTGCTTTTTACAAAGAATATAAGACTCGGTAGAGTAAATAATTTCAACAGGAACAAATTCAATTTGCATACCGCTTAAAACATATACTCCCTTAACCTTATCAACAACGCGCAAGGCTTTTCTCGGCACTTTAAGACCGCTGTATTCATTTTTAACTACCGACATCGGACCGCTTCTCATAGAAGCCAATTCGCTGTTCATTTCGTTACATGAAAACAAAATAACCGCTTTTGATGAGGTTTCGGAAATATTAATTTTTTCCACCTCTACCGAAAGTTCGGGTGAAGATTTTACCGAGGTTTTGATTATGAGTTCTTCCCCCTCTTTATAATTGAGCGACTCATTTATACTAACCTCAGCGGCAATATACCATTCATAATCCGAAACAATTTTACCTATTACGTCACTTTCCTGCTCTTTGGCTTCAGCAGAATTCAAAAATTCGGGAGTTATAACATTTAAATCTTCGCAATTAAAAACTTCTTCATAACCGTCGGTCTTAGAAACGAAATATCCCGACTGTTCTGCAATTATTTGACCTTTCACCGTTGGTAAATTTGCATTTAATTTTTCATATTCAGCGTTTAGCGCATCTAATCTTGGGGTCAAATCCTGCGCAACGCCTACTGCGGCTTGCTTTCTGTTAATAGCGGATAACAATTCTTCGGATTTTTCTGCAACACCGCTATATTCGCCTGTTGACGCCGATAATATAAGTTCATTTACCTTTTCTTCAACACGCGCGTTTATTAGGTCGAGGTTAGCCGCCTCAATATCGTTGTAACTTAAAATATCCTCAATATCGGCAATTTTTTTCTTAACGTTTTCAATATTTGTAACCGTTATTGAAGCCGATTCACTGTCATATATATTCGCAATAACCCCATTTTTAGCAACACGGTTACCGTCACCCACAATAAAGTGCTTAACGCCGCTATCGCTGGATTTAACAAGTGTTTCATTTCTGATAATAAGACCGGTTATATTCAAATCGTCCACCGCGGTATAAAAGGTTGCTGTTTCGGTTTTAACAGGATTATAAAAACCCGAAATAACTTGATGACCTACAAAAACCGCTATAATAAGAATTATGAAAAATCTTAAAATCGATGTTACTTTCACCTGTTATCCTCCTTTAAAAATTTTTGGGTTAAATTAGTTGCATCATCAAAAATGTTTTCACATTCGTCCGCAAACAACCAATTAATCCGACTGTCACGCCTGAACCAAGTAAGTTGGCGCTTAGCGTAACGGCGGGTTTGTTGTTTTAAATGCTCGGCGGCTTCTTCTAAAGTTATTTCATCTTTAAAATAGCCATATAATTCTTTATGACCTATCGCCTGAAAAGCGCCCTTACCGTTAGCGTTTTCAAAAGTAGAGCGCGCCTCGTCTAAAAGACCGTTTTTAAGCATTATATCAACCCTTAAATTAATGCGGTCATAAAGTTTTTCACGGTCGCGGTATGTTATTCCCAACACAAGCGGCTCAATAAACGACTGACTTTTGTGGGAAAGTTCATTTTGTTCTGTAATAGTTTTACCCGAAGTTTCAAAAACTTCAAATGCACGGATAATACGCCTGCGGTTATTAGGGTGCAATCGCACAGCCGTTTCTTTATCAAAAAGAGCCAATTCCTCAAGCATTTTTTCGCCGCCAAGGTCATCAAACCTTTTTTCAAGGCGTTCCCTTAAATTAAAATCGGTTTCTTGGCTTAAAAACTCGGTATTATCAAGCAATGAAGAAATATAAAGTCCTGTACCGCCTACAATAATCGGTAATTTGCCGCGTGAAGAAATATCTTTAATACAATCTCTTGCTTTTTCAACATAATCCGCAACGGAATATTCATCACATAAATCTAAAAATTCAAGCAAATGGTGCGGTATACCCGATTTTTCATCTTCACTTGGTGCGGCAGAGGCTATATGAATGCCTTTATATATCTGCATAGAATCTGCCGAGATTATTTCACCGCCGAATTTTTTAGCAATATCAATACTAAGTGCGGTTTTACCCGAAGCCGTTGGTCCTACAATAAAAATAGCCTTTATCATTTTACTGAATCCTGCCAAACTGCTTTTCAAGTTCGCGTTTTTTTATTTCAAAAGCAACGGGTCTGCCGTGAGGACAGTACATAATATCTTCAGAATAGAGCACCTTTTCTGCAAGGCTTTGAAGTTCGGCACGGCTTGTTTTCATACCCGCTTTAATTGCCGCTTTGCAGGCAACCGTATGAAAAAGGTCATCCTCGCGGTCCAAAGATACTCTACCCGATTTTATAAGACTAACCGCCATTTCTGATACAAGGGACGGCACATCTTCCCCGATTAAAAAGGATGGAATACCTCTTACCGCAACTGCAGAATTGCCCAAATCTTCAATTTCAAAGCCTGACCTTAATAAAACTTCCAAATTATTTATAACCGCATCATATTCTTCCGACGTTAAAACCGCGGTTGCAGGGGTTAAAAGTTGTTGAACCTCGGTTTTGTGCGATTTTCGTAACTGGTTAAAAATTATTCTTTCGTGTGCGGCGTGCTTATCTATCATAAAAACACTATCGCCCATTTGCACCACAATATAGGTAGAAAATGCTTCGCCAATTAAAATAATAGCCTCGCGTTCATCCTCTTCTACCTCAATATCAACCGATACCTCTTTTTTTATAGGTTCGGAAGTTCTAACAGGCTCATTTTCTTTATTTTTAAGATAGTTCCCAAATTCTTCCGATGTCATAGGCTCGGTTTTTTCACCGTTTTTGCCAATATACGAAATTTTGGAATTAAGTTGCGGTTTAGTATCGTCACGTAGTATCTGCGTTTGCGGTGTAAACACAGGTTCACGCTGGGTATTAAGGGGTTTTAAATTTTCGCCGTAAATTTTTTCGGCAATTGTTTTTTCTGTCGTTTCCTTAATTTCGGTATTGATTTTTTGTTGGCGGTACTCTGCGGCAGGTACATTCTCGAAAGGATTAAACGCATTTTTTAGTTTAATTTCGGGTCTTGTATCCCCTTTAGATAAAGCGTTTTTAATGGCGGCATAAACCGCCTCAAAAACAACACGTTCATCCGAAAAGCGAACTTCGGTTTTAGCGGGATGAACATTTACATCCACCGTTTCAAAAGGAAGATTTATATATAAAACAAAGCCGGGAAATTTGCCCACCATTGCACTGTTTTTATAAGCCTGCTCTACCGCGGCTACAACAGTACCCGAACGAACAAGTCTGCCGTTTAAAAATGTAAACTGACTGTTTCTGGTAGGTTTGCAGGAAACTGGTTTACAGGTAAGACCCGTTACTGTAATGCCCTTGTTTTCAAAGTCAACATCAATAAGTGAATTAGAAAAATCGCGACCTAAAACACTGTAAACCGTACCCTTAACCTTACCGTCACCAACAGTAGAAAGGGTTTGCTTACCGTCACGTATAAATTTAAAGGAAACTTCGGGATGAGATAATGCAATACGGTCAATTACAGCAGCGCAGGCGTTAGCCTCGGATACGTCTTTTTTAAGAAATTTCATTCTCGCAGGAGTATTATAAAAAATATCTCTTATAATTATGGTCGTACCCTCGGGACAACCGATTTCGTCATATTCCACTTCTTCGCCGCCGTCAATTCGGTAGTGTGTACCAAATTCGGCATCTTTAACCGCCGTTAGCATTTCAACCCTCGCTACCGAGGAAATTGCCGCTAAGGCTTCACCTCTGAAACCTAAAGTAGCAATGGAATCCAAATCGTAAGCCTCTTTAATTTTGCTTGTGGCATGGCGCAAAAATGCCGTAGGAACATCGTTATGTTCAATGCCGCAACCGTTATCGGTAACGCGTATATAAGTAATACCGCCGCGACTAATTTCAACCGTGACCGCTGTAGCGCCCGCATCAATAGAATTTTCAACCAATTCTTTTATAACCGAGGCAGGTCTTTCAACGACTTCTCCAGCCGCTATCAGTTCAGCGACATTTTTCGGCAACAGATTAATTTTAGGCATTTTTACACCAACTTTCTCTTTTTAAATTGATTTTGCTTTATTGCAAATATCAAAAAGTATTTGCATGGCTTCAATCGGTGTTAAAGTGTTTACATCCACCATTTGAAGTTCTTTTAATATTTCGCTTGCCCCTTGCATTTCTAAGGGAAGTTGCATTTCGGGGGCTACTGCCGTTTTATAGGTAACAACGCCCTCTTCTTCAGTCTTTTTAAGAATTTCTTTTGCGCGCTCAGTAACCGAAGTCGGTATTCCGCTAAGTTTTGCAACCTCAATACCATAACTGCCATCAGCACCGCCGCGAACAATCCGGCGTAAAAAGGTTATATCGTCGCCCCTCTTTTTAACGGCTATATTATAATTCTTAACTCCTGTGAGTTCATTTTCCATCTCGGTAAGTTCATGATAATGGGTAGCAAAAAGCGCTTTAGCACCGAGTTTCTTTTTATCAGCCACAAATTCAAGCACTGCTCTCGCAATTGACATACCGTCAAAAGTAGATGTACCTCTTCCGATTTCATCCAGAATAAGAAGACTGTTCTTGGTTGCGTTTTTGAGTATATCTGCAACTCCGCTCATTTCTACCATAAAGGTAGATTGACCCGAAGCCAAATCGTCCGAAGCGCCAACCCTTGTGAAAACGGCATCTACAAGACCGATTTCAGCCGATTCCGCAGGTACAAAACAACCTATTTGCGAAAGCACGGTAATTAACGCAACCTGACGCATATATGTAGATTTACCTGCCATATTCGGTCCCGTAATTATAGCGCAACGGTCATCATTCATATTAAGATAAGTATCATTAGCAACAAACGGGGTTTTAATTACCTGTTCTACAACTGGGTGTCTTCCGTTTTTAATGCTTATAACTCCGCTGTTATTTACAAGCGGTCGGCAATAATGGTTGTCCGCCGAAACATTACTTAAAGAACACAAAACATCAAGTGTAGCAATAGCAGCCGCTGTTTGCTGAAAGCGGATTAGTTCTTTTGCCGCTTTTTTACGTATATCATCAAACAACTCATATTCAAGTTGAACCGAACGGTCCTTAGCAGAAAGCATACGCTTTTCAAGTTCCTTTAATTCTTCGGTTATAAAACGTTCAGCACCCGTTAGCGTTTGCTTGCGGATATAATCTTCGGGAACTTTATCAAGGAAAGAATTTGTAACCTCAATATAATAGCCAAAAACCTTATTGTATTTAACTTTAAGGTTTTTAATTCCCGTGCGCTCTTTTTCGCGCATTTCAATATCTATAAGGAAATTAGCACCATCGGTCATATCACCGCGTAGCATATCGAGTTCGGCATTATAACCTTTTTTAATCATTCCGCCCTCACGAACGGTGATTGGTGGGCTATCTGCAATAGCGTTATCGATAATTTCCTTAATATCCTCTAACAAATCGATAGAGTTATATATTTCTTTAAGCAGTTTACAGTTAGCGCCTACCAACAACTGCTTTATAGGCGGAAATTTTCCTGCAGTATCTGCTATAGAAATCAAATCCCTTGCAGATGCACTACCGTAAACAATTTTGGTCATAATACGCTCAATATCACGTATACCGTTTAAATGCTCGCAAAGTTCGCCCCTTAAAACCGTATCGGAACAAAGTTCTTCAACAGCGTTTTGCCGCGACAAAATCGGAGTAATGCTTAAAAGCGGTTTAACAAGCCAACTGCGAAGCAATCTTTTACCCATTGCGGTTTTAGTTTTATCAAGGACCCATAAAAGCGAACCTTTTTTGGATTTTGTACGCATAGTTTCGGTAATTTCAAGGTTTCTTATAGCGGTAATATCAAGCCGCATATATTGATTATCACTGTAAACCGTAACCTTGTTAACCGAAATGTTACCCGTTACACCCGTTTCGTAAAGATACTCAAGCACCGCGCCTAAAGCACCCGATACAGAACTACCTGATTCGATTTCAAGATTTTCTGTACTGATAACTCCAAAATGGGATAAAATTCTGTGCTCGGTATTTTTAGGGTTAAAACTTTTTTCTTCACGTTCGGTAATAACGCCGTTAAAACTTAAATTTATAAAATTCTGAACATCGTTTAACTGTTTTAAAAGATTTTTTTCAATAAGCAGTTCTTGTGGTCTAAAACGTGAAAGTTCGTTTATAATCCTATCCTCTGCCGTGTCAAGCGCTATATTTGTAACATAGCATTCACCGGTAGAAGCATCGGTAAAACAAAGACCGTAACTTTGTTTATCAAAACAAAGTGCCGCAAGATAGTTGTTTTTACCCTCTTCAAGCATACTGTCCTCAATAACAGTACCTGGGGTTATAATTCTTACAATATCGCGCTTTACAAGACCTTTAGCGGTTGCGGGGTCTTCCACCTGTTCACAAATTGCAACCTTATGACCTTTTTCAACAAGCCTTGCAATATAACCCTCACAACTGTGAAAAGGCACTCCGCACATTGGCGCGCGCTCTTCAAGACCGCAATCTTTACCCGTTAAAACAATATCAAGTTCTTCAGAAGCGGTTATAGCATCATCAAAAAACATTTCATAAAAGTCGCCAACTCTGAAAAACAGAATAGTATCTTCGTTTTGGGATTTAATATCCATATACTGTTGCATCATTGGGGATAAACCTGCCATTTAAAAACCGCTCCTTTCGAAAAAATTTTAATTAATTAGTGACAACCGCCACAGGTTGAACAACTGCCTGTACAACTTGAAGTTGCTTCGCAAGTTTCGGGGTCTTCACCGTCAAGACATTTAGAAATAATTGTATTAATTTCGCCAACCATAGCATCGACTTCAACCTTAGCGGTATTGTATTCAACCATAGCAGGTGCAGACATAATCTTAGAGTATACTCCGCGAAGTTTTTCGTTAAGTTCTGCTACCTTAATTTCGTCTTTATTATCAGCATTAAGTTCGCGGTCAAGTTCCATACGTGTAATATTAAATTCACCGATTGCCGCTTGAAGTTCAGCATCGCTGTCATTAGCGAGTTTTGCCTTTGCATAGCGAATGAAACGCTCGTCCTTTTGAATTGCTTTACCTAATTCTCTAACACTTGAAATAACATCCATTTTAAATACCTCATTAAATAATTTTGATATAAAATACCATTAAAATATTATACTATTTTTAATATACTTTGTCAATTTGAAAATTGTGTATTTATAGTAAATTTAAAACTTTTCTTACAAAATATTAAAAGCGGCGGTAAAAAAACTGATACCGTCGCTTTAAAACTGTTTTTCACTTTAAAATTTAAACTATTTTGCCTGAAAAATAATTTGTGTATTCGCAAACTTCAACATTTACAAATTTGCCTAAAAGTTCGGGCGGGGCTTCAAATTCAATCGTCATTGTACCCGAAGTATGACCGGACATATAGCCCTCTTTAGAACCCACACTGTCACAAAGTACGCGGTAGGTTTTACCAATATGTTTTTTAACATTTTCTGCGGCAATTTTCTCTTGTAAAGCCAAAAGTTCATCGAACCATTTTCCCTTTTCTTCACGCGATACAGGGTCGGGCATAGATGCGGCAATGGTGTTGTTACGAGGTGAATAAATAAAGGTGAAAAGCGAAGTGAATTCCACCTCTTTCACAAGGCTTAAAGTTTCCTTGAAATCCTCGTAAGTTTCACCCGGAAAACCTACAATAATATCGCTTGTAAGGGATACGTCCGGTATACGTTCTTTGGCGGCTTTAATCAAATCTAAATACTTTTCCCTATCATAATAGCGATTCATAAGTTTTAAAATCCTGCTGCTGCCGCTTTGGAAAGGCAGATGCAAATGCCGGCTGATTTTAGGACATTCTTTAATTGTATCTAACAGTTCTATTGTGCAGTCTTTCGGGTGGGATGTCATAAATCTTATGCGGAAATCACCCTCGATATCATTAATCATCCGCAAAAGTTTTGCAAAGGTAACACCGTGAGCACAACCCTTACCGTAAGAATTAACATTTTGTCCTAAAAGGGTTATATCTTTATAACCTGCCTTTACCATTGTGCGTGCTTCCTCAAGCACTTTTTCAGGGTCACGCGAGCGTTCCCTACCCCTAACATACGGAACTATACAGTAGGTGCAAAAATTATTGCAACCGTACATAATCGGAAGCCAACCTTTAAAATCGCCGTCACGCTTTACGGGAACATCTTCCACAATATCTTTATTTTCAAGGGTTAAATCAAAAATTCGGGGCGAGCCGTTCATTCGCTTATAAATAAGTTCGGGCAAACGGTGAATAACCTGAGTACCCATAACAATATCAATATAAGGATAACTCTTTTTAATTTTATCAGCAACGCTTTGCTGTTGTGTCATACAACCGCAAACGGCGGCAATGGTTTTAGGTCTATCCTTTTTTATCTGCTTTACTTTACCGATATTACCGTATACCCTGTCTTCCGCGTGTTCACGCACAGCGCAGGTATTAAAAATAATAAAATCGGCTTCGTTCATATCATCGGTCAAAGAATACCCCATTAGAGTAAGCATACCTTTTAAATGCTCCGAATCACTTACATTTTGTTGACAACCGAAGGTTATTACTGTGGCTTTAGGTGCATAGCCATAACGCTCGAAAGCACAAATTTTAACCCTTTTGGCAAATACTTTTTGTTCGTCAAAAGTATTAGTAACACTATATTCCAAACTAAAATCTCCTTTAGAATTTTTACTAAGTAATTTTATCATACACGACTCATCATTTCAAGTAGTAGTTAAAAACTTAAAAGTTTTTTGTTTTTTATTGACAAATTAAGTAAAATTAAGTAAAATTAAATAAATTGATTTTTTGGAGGAAGAGAAATGAAAAAGGATAAAAAAGGTTTCATTCAGGAATTTAAAGAATTTGCAATGCGCGGCAATGTGCTTGATATGGCAATAGGTGTTGTTATGGCTACATCTTTCGGTAAAATTACATCAAGCCTTGTAACCAACGTACTTATGCCACTTTTGGGTATGGTTATCGGCGGTTTTGATATGACCGAGAAATTAAACTTTGTTATTGAGCCCGCTGTTATTGACGAGGTAACAAAGGAAGTTATAACTCCCGAAGTTGTTATTGGTTTCGGTACATTTTTAAATACTATTATTGACTTTTTCTTTATCGCCCTTGCAATTTTTGTTATGATTAAGATTTTTTCAAAGGCAAAAGAAGTAGCCGACGCTAAACTTTTAAAGAAACAGGAAGAGGAAGCCGCTGAAGAAGAGGCTGCCGCTGCTCCTACTACTGAAGAACTTTTGACCGAAATTTTGGCAGAAATCAAAAAGAACAACGCTGAAAAATAATTTAACCCCCAAAACTTTTAAAGGCGACAAGCAATTTTGCTTGTCTCCTTTTTAGTTGAACTTAAATTCTTGCAACGCCTGTTTCCTTAGCAGTTTTAATAACTGCTTCGGCTACAACCTGTGCTACACGCTTATCAAGTGCGGGAGCAATAATGTTTTCCTCGGTGATTTCATCATCAGGGATTAAGGATGCCAACGCATAAGAGGTAGCAACCTTCATTTCCTCATTAATACAGGTGGCGCGGCAATCGAGCGCACCGCGGAATATACCTGGGAATGCTAAAACGTTGTTAATCTGGTTTGGGAAATCCGAACGGCCTGTTCCTACAACTCTGGCACCTGCTGCCTTTGCAACGTCAGGCATAATTTCAGGTGTCGGGTTAGCCATTGGGAACATAATAGAATCATTAGCCATTGATTTCACCATTTCGGGTGTTACAAGGTTAGGAGCAGAAACGCCGATAAATACATCTGCGCCAGAAAGTGCATCGGCAAGAGTACCCTTTTTATGTTCAAGATTAGTAACCTTAGATATTTCTTCTTGAGCAGGGTTATTGTTTTCGTCGCCCTCGCAAATAATACCGAAACGGTCACAGAAAGTAAGGTGTTTAACACCCATATTCATAAGATGTTTACCGATAGCAATACCTGCAGAGCCTGCACCGTTAATTACTACTTTCACTTCGCCAATCTGCTTTTTAACAAGTTTTAAAGCATTGATAAGAGCGGCAGCAACTACAATAGCGGTACCATGTTGGTCGTCATGAAAAATCGGAATATCGCAAATTTCCTTTAACTTCTGTTCAATTTCAAAGCAACGTGGTGCAGAAATATCTTCCAAATTAATTCCGCCGAAAGAGCCTGAAAGCAAATAGATTGTACGAACAATTTCATCAACATCTTTAGACTTTATGCAAAGCGGAAATGCGTCAACATCGGCAAATGCTTTAAACAATGCGCATTTACCCTCCATAACAGGCATACCTGCTTCCGGACCTATGTCGCCGAGTCCTAAAATTGCAGTACCGTCAGTAATAACTGCTACAAGATTGGAGCGACGGGTAAGTTCGTAAGATTTGTTTATATCCTTATTAATTTCAAGACAAGGTTCTGCAACACCTGGGGTGTAGGCTAAAGATAAATCTTCCCTTGAATTAATGGGAGCGCGGGAAATAACTTCAATTTTTCCGTTCCATTCATAATGCTTTTTTAAAGATTCCTGTCTTATATCCATAATTATAACCCTTTCTATATTTGATTAAAAAATTAATCTTCCCAAGGGAATTTGTACTGTGTAAGACCAAGTTCGTCGCGAACGGCGATAATTTCTTTTTGTACAGATTCGTTAATCGGAACGCCATCTTTACGAGCAAGACGGATTTCATACTCTTTTTCACCTGCAGTATAAATTCTGTCAGCACCGGGGGCTTTCTTAGAAGCACGCATACTACGTGTAATTTCGCCTGCTTTTTTACGTGCGAGTTCTTCGCCGAGGAAATGGTCGGTATCGATAGCAATAAACCAATGTCCTAACTGATAAGGACGGATATTTCCGTTTTCATCCTTACCGTCAAGGTCCTTACCGTAAGCGCCGTCCTGAAGAATTGAAGAAAAGAATTCTACTGCCAAAGCAAAACCGTAACCCTTATAACCGCCGAGGTCTTCACCTATACCGCCGAGTGTAGTAAGAGCCGCTGTACCGCCTCTGATCTTTTTAAGAGCAACGCCTGCGTCACCCTCTACAGCAGAACCGTCATCCGCGATAATAGTACCGGGATGTACATCCTCACCTATTCTCTCGTAATATTCAACCTTACCGTTTTGTGTAATAGAAGTAGCGCAGTCAAAGTTAAAGTCAAACGCTTCATCAGTAGGAACACCAATTGTAAAAGGGTTAGTACCGAACATACCCTCAACACCGTGAGTCGGTGCAACAGAGGGACGCGCGTTAGTACCTGTCATACCGATACAACCTGCCTTTGTAGCCATTGAACTGTAATAGCCTGCTATACCGTAATGGCAGGAGTTGCGTACAACAACCATACCCATACCGTATTCCTTAGCCTTGGCTATTGCCATGCTCATAGCCTTATGACCTATAACCTGACCCATACCATGATGACCGTCAACAACAGCAGTGGTAGGAGTTTCTTTAATAATTTCAAACTCGGTAACTGCTTGTTGAATACCTGCTTTAATTCTGTCCAAATAAACGGGTTTGAAACGGTTTACACCGTGGGACTCGATACCGCGCTTATCAGACTCTAAAAGAACATCTGCGCAGATTTCAGCATCTGCTCTCGGAATTCCGTAACCAACGAAAGCGTCAATCACGAAATCAGTAATTGTTTTCCAATCAACAATATTTGTTTTTGCCATTTTTATTACCTCCGTTTTACAAAAAAAGTACACTTATTCCTTGGTGGAACAAGTGCACTCAAAATCTCTGCGAATTTATTATAAAACAAATAAATAAATTTGTCAATAATTATCTTATAACTTCTTAAAGTATACTGCGAAAAAATAAAGGCTACTATGTTTAGTAGCCTTTATAAATTATCTAATAAAATTAGATTTCTGCAAAATACTTAATGGTACGAACCATCTGGCTGGTGTAACTGTTCTCGTTGTCATACCAAGAAACAACCTGTACCTGATAGGTATCATCGTCAATCTTAGTAACCATTGTCTGAGTAGCATCAAAGAGTGAGCCATAGGTGATACCGATAATGTCAGAAGAAACGAGTTCTTCTTCGGTGTAACCGAAGGAAGCAGAAGAAGCAGCCTTCATAGCAGCGTTGATGCCTTCCTTAGTGATGTCCTTACCCTTAACAACTGCAACAAGGATAGTTGTAGAACCTGTAGGAACAGGAACACGTTGTGCAGAACCGATAAGTTTGCCGTTAAGTTCAGGAATTACAAGACCGATAGCCTTAGCAGCACCTGTAGAGTTAGGAACGATGTTGCAAGCAGCAGCACGTGCACGACGAAGGTCACCCTTTCTGTGAGGACCGTCAAGAACCATCTGGTCGCCTGTCCAAGCGTGAACAGTAGTCATGATACCGCTTTGGATAGGAGCATACTTATTAAGAGTATCAGCCATAGGAGCCAAGCAGTTTGTTGTGCAAGATGCAGCAGAAATGATAGTATCGTTAGCATCAAGAGTATCTTCGTTTACGCTGTAAACGATAGTCTTAAGGTCAGAACCTGCAGGAGCAGAAATAACAACCTTTTTAGCACCGGCATCAATGTGAGCCTGTGACTTTTCTTTTGAGCAGTAGAAACCTGTACATTCAAGAACAACGTCTACGCCGATTTCGCCCCAAGGAAGATCCTTAGCGTCTTTCTCAGCATAAATTTTGATGGTTTTTCCATCAACAGTGATGCTATCCTCACCAGCAACAACTGTATCTGCAAGAGCATATCTACCCTGAGCAGAGTCATACTTTAATAAGTGAGCAAGCATCTTAGGGCTTGTAAGATCGTTGATAGCAACAACCTCATAACCCTCAGCACCGAACATTTGACGGAAAGCCAAACGACCGATACGTCCGAAACCATTAATAGCAACTTTAACCATTGGAATTACCTCCTAATTTTTTATCATTTCATATTTTACCCTATTTCTTACAATATTTCAAGTCATTTGTTTAATTTTTAACATTATTTTTAAAATTTAGATATTTTGGCATAATAATTTTACAAAACGCGAGGTGACAATTTGATATTTTTGCCAAATAAATTCGAACTTTATACCTGTATACTAAGAAACACAATGGAAGTTTTAATACTAAAAAACGGTATAAAACCAAAATATTTAAATAATTTAATGAAAATCCACACTGCCGAATCACTTTTTACAGATTATGAAGAACCTACGCACATAGGCAATTTTACGCTCGAAATTTTAAAGGCGGTAAAAATTAAAAAACTCGAAAAAAGTCAGGAATTCGAGTTCAAAGTTTCAAAAACCGATATTTTTTTAATTAACAAAAAATCATTTACTGCCTTACTTCTTATTTTGGCTAAAAACTGCAGTAAATTAACAGTTAAACAATACCACGGTAAAGTTTTATTAATAACGAATTTCAAAGAAAAAAGCGAAATTTTAAAACTGTTAAAAAAACTCAATGGGAAATATTTTTTCGAAATTAAAACAAAACTTTTTTATATACTCCTTAACCCACCTAAAACCTCAAAAAAACCAACAGAAGAAGAAAAGGATTGGGAATACATTCTCAATCCTTTATCGGTAGTTAATATTTATTTAGAAAATTAACGAAACTCCTATTCCAAGTACTGCCGAAATAATAATAAGTGTAATTGTTGATAGTTTCTTTTTATAAAATTTATTGTATCCAAAATAAATTGCAAGCAAAATTAAAAAACAAATAGTGGATACGGGGTTAAAATTAAATTCTTTTAAGGAAACAAATCCAAAGCATTTTATAAGAAGTGTTATACCTGTTGCAGTAATAAGGGCAATTACAACGGGTTTTACCCCCTCAATAAATCCGCGAAAATACTTGTTATCGGTAAAGTTTTTAAGGACAGATGCTATCAGCAAAATTATAAAGAAAGACGGTAGCACAACCCCTAATGTTGCGCATATACTACCTAAAATTCCGCCCTGAATACTACCGATATAAGTCGCCATATTAATGGCTATAGGACCTGGGGTTGATTCACAAATACCCAAAAAGTCATAAAATTCACCCTCGGGCAGCCAACCGTAATTCAAAACCGTTTCGCGAACAAGCGGAATCATTGCATAACCGCCGCCGATAGTAAACAAACCTATTTTGAAAAATTCAATAAAAAGGGTTATTAAAATCATTTATCCTCTTCCCCCTTTTTATCAATATTTAAAACCGAATAAAGTATAATTCCTGCAATACCGCCCGTTAAAATCAAATAAATTGCCGAGAATGAAACAGCAAACAATTCGAACAGAATCATTAAAGCCACAACAACCGAAAAAGCGATTACAGGGTATAGTTTTTTCTTCATTTTTTTAAGCATATTAAGTCCTGTTTTTAAAATAAGGAATGCAACTGCCGCTTTTATACCTGAAAAAGCGTACTTAACATATTCGTTCTGTTTAAAGGCTTCCGCAAACATAGAAATAATAAAGATTATTATAAAGGACGGCAAAACTACGCCCAAGGTCGCAAAAGCACTACCTAAAGCGCCGCCTTTTTTATAGCCAACATACGTTGCCATATTAATGGCTATTGGTCCGGGTGTAGCCTCAGCAATAGCGATTATTTGCAGGAGTTCATCTTCCTCTAGCCATTTGTTTTTTTCAACAACATTTTCTTTGATTTGGGAAATCATTGCATAGCCGCCGCCAAAAGTGAATAGCCCAATTTTAAAAAAGGTTAAAAATAATTTCAATAATGTTTTCATTTTTTCTCCCCTATTTTTTCAAGTATTTTTTCTGCAACTAAAATACCGTCTACCGCGGCAGAAACTATTCCACCGGCATATCCCGCACCCTCGCCGCAAGGATAAATTCCTTTAAAATTAAGGCTTTGCATATCTTCGCCCCTTAAAATTCTGATAGGCGAAGAACTTCGGGTTTCGGGTGCAGTAATTATAGCATCAAAATCTGCAAAACCCTTTATTTTTTTACTGAATTCTAAAATGCCCTCTTTTAAACTGTCGGTTATAAACGAGGGGAAAATTTCACTAAAATCTGCAAAAGCAAAGTTTGGTTTTACAGATGGTTTTACTTTTCCTATTTTCTGTTCTTTGCCAAAAACAAATTCGCCTACTGTAGTTATAGGGACAGCGCCGTCAAAAAGCGAATAAGCCTTACGCTCAATTTTTTCCTGCAAGTAACAACCTGCAAGCAGGTCATCACCCTCAAAATCCTCAGGCTCTATGTTTACAAGCAAGGCGCTGTTAGCATTTTTGCCGTTTCTTTTTGAATTACTCATTCCGTTAACAGCAATACCGCCGATTTCACTTGAAGCATTAATAACCTCGCCACCGGGGCACATACAAAAACTGTATACCCCTCTTCCGTTTTTAAGGTGAGTCCAAAGTTTATAATCCGCCGCACCCAAAAACTCACTCTCAGCAAAGTCGCCGTAAAGCGCTTTATTGATATCGCTTTGGAGATGTTCAATTCTAACCCCCATTGCAAAGGGTTTTCTCGCCATATCCATCTTTAAATCACATAACATTCTAAAGGTATCCCTTGCAGAATGTCCTGTTGCTAAAATGACATTATCTGAAATGATTTCTTCACCGCTAGTCTTAAGCAAATAGGTGTTATCACCAATAACTCTGATATTTTCAAGTTTAGTATTAAACTGAACTTCACCGCCCAAATCGGTAATTTCTTTACGTATGCTTTTTACAATATCAATTAGTATATCAGTACCAATATGAGGTTTTGCATCTGTTAAAATACTACTAGGTGCACCGTGGTGATTAAAAACTTCGAGCACAGTTCGGCATCTTGGATTTTTTATACCGGTATTTAGTTTACCGTCCGAAAAAGTGCCGGCTCCCCCTTCCCCGAACTGCACGTTGCTATCGGGGTCAAGTTTTCCGCCACTAAAAAATTCTTCCAACTGAGATTTTCTTTTATCGGCATCACTGCCGCGCTCTAAAACAATGGGAGAAAGACCCGCTTTAGCGAGCGTAAGCGCCGCAAACATTCCCGCAGGTCCAAAACCTATAACTACAGGTCGGTATTGGGGGATAAATTCCGCCTTTTTCCATTCGTAAGTTTTTTCTTTATAAAAAGTAGCCTTTTTATTACGCTTTAAAACCGTTTCTTCATTGATTTTAAGTTCGGATTTTACCGAACAACAAAAAACTATATTTGATTTGTGCCTTGCATCTACCGACTTTTTATAAAGAACTGCAGATTTAATATTTTTTACATCTGTTTTAAGTTCCTTAGCAACGATTGGTTTAAGATCAGAAAAATCGGTATCAAGCGGCAATAATAAATTGTTTATTAAAATCATTTGCCAAAACCTCTTATTATAGCCTCTGAAGCGCAAATAGCACTTGACCAAGCCCACTGAAGATTAAATCCGCCGCAGTCACCGTCAATATCAAGTATTTCACCAACGGCATAAAGACCGCGGTTTGAATGACTCATCATTGTTTTGTCATCAAATTGCGAAGTTCTAAGTCCGCCTGCCGTTACCTGAGAATTAGCAAAACCCGTATTCCCAATAACTTTAAACCTGAATTTTTTAATAACTTTGGCAAGTTTTATAATATCTTCCGCATTTAAAACCGCAACACTGTCACTAAGTTTAAGTCCTACAGATTTTAAGATTACCTGACCTACGCGTTTATTAAGCATTCCGGTAAAAAATTCATCCAACTTTAAGTAGGATAATTGCTTAGCGCGGTCTTGCAAGATTTCTTTCAAATCATCTTGCAAAATTTCAGGCATAATATCAAGCACAATTTCTGCATCGCCGTTAAAACGGGCGGCTTCTCTTGAAACCTGTAAAACAGGCGGTCCCGAAAGCCCATAATCGCAAAATAAAGTTTCGCCGTACTCCGAACGAACTTTTTTACCGTTTATATTTAAAGTAACAACAGCATTAACTTTTATGCCCTTTAACTGTTTAACAATGTCGGTTTCGGTTTTAAGTTGCACAAGCGATGGCGTGGTTTTTACAGTTTCATAACCTGCTTTTTTTAAAATATTAAGCATTCCACCATCAGACCCCAAACGTTCTCCGCCTGATAAAAGACCGCTTGCAACTATAACATTTTTAGTTAAAAAACTAACCTTATCGGCAATTATTTTATAGTTACCGCCCGATAGCATAATATTAGTAACCTTTGTTTCAAGATGAGTTATAACACCCAAATTCTCAGCCGCAAATCTAAGACAGTCTACAACAGAGGACGCCTGCAACGAAGCAGGATAAGCCTTATCCCCCTCAAAAACAAAAGGCACACCTAAACTACCAAAAAAGTTTTCGCAAAAAATTCTATCAAATCTTTCAAGCGCATAGCGGCAAAATTCCACATCTTCACCGTGATATCGGGAAAGTTCAATGTTTTTATTTGTAATATTACAACGTCCGTTTCCCGTAAGACTTAATTTTTTAGCCACTCTGGGACAAGCCTCAAGCAAGCGAACGCTTAACGGTGGCATCTTTTGTTTTAAATAAACGGCGGCAGTAAGCCCTGCCGCACCGCCGCCAATAATTACTACATCATTAATCATTATTTTCATTTTCCTCGGTATTCTCGGTTTGTTCTATGTTTTCTTTCGCGTTCTTTTCCTGTCTTATATCCTTAATTATTGTAAAACCTATAACAACTGTAGCAATTGCAAATAAACCGCACGCCACTAAAATAACAATACTAATTTCAAAGGTTTTGTCGTTAGTATCTTTTGAAAAAAGATGGGAAGAAAAACTATCAAATGTTTTTTCTATATACTCCCTATCCTCTTTAGATTTGGTATAAAAACTAAGTACTATACTACGTCTTTCTGCAACTGTAAAATACTGCGTAAGTACATATTCGCCGCCACTGTCGCTTGTTTTAAACTGGGTTAAAACAAACTTTTGACCATCCTTAGTTATTACCTCACCTTTAGCACCCTCAACACCCGTAATATCGGGTATAAGCGCGGTTATGCTACCGTCCGACAAAGCATTTAAATTAATAACACTGTTAGAAAAATCCGTAATTTCCTGTGTTACTTTAATTTGTTTAGTGTTATCGCGGTTTACGGCTAGATATTCAACTCCATTTTCGTTGCAGTAATCTACTAACGAATCTTGGCTCATACCTAAAACTTTGGCTACCTTTTCGTTTTCTTCGCCGTAGATATAAAATTCGCCGTAAGGTTCTAAACTTTCAATAATGCTGCTATCATTCGCCAAAACATTAAACGAAAAAACATATATCCCGACTAATATTACCGTTAATAACCTTTTAATCAAAAATATCACCCATTAATATTGTTTTGTCTTTTAGCGGCTGTAAGTGTATTTTGCATAAGCATTGCAATAGTCATAGGACCAACGCCTCCAGGAACCGGGGTAATAGCCGCGCATTTTGGGGCTACATTCAGGTAATCCACATCGCCGCAAAGTTTACCGTTTTCGCGGTTTATACCTACGTCAATTACTACCGCGCCTTCTTTTACCATATCTTCGGTAACAAAACGCGGCTTTCCGACTGCAGCCACCAAAATATCAGCACTTGCACATATTTCCTTTAAATTCTTAGTTCTTGAATGGCATATTGTAACGGTACCGTTTTTATGAAGCAGCAACATATTCATTGGTTTGCCTACAATATTAGACCTACCGATTACAACGCAGTTTTTACCCTCAACTTCAATACCTTCATACTCAAGCATTGCCATAACACCTGCAGGAGTGCAAGGTACAAAATCAAAATCACCTATCATAATTCTGCCTACATTTGACGGATGAAAAGCATCAACATCCTTTTCGGGCAAAATTGAATTAATTATAATCTTTTCATCCAAATGTTTTGGAAGAGGCAACTGACAAAGAATACCGTTTATGCTTTTTTTATTGTTAAGTTCGTTTATTAGCGCTAAAAGTTCCTGCTCGGTAGTATTTTCGGGCAAAGCATACTCTTCCGAAATAATTCCCAACGCTTCGCAAGCCTTTTTCTTGTTGGCAACATACACTTTTGATGCAGGGTCTTCGCCAACAATTATTACTGCAAGACCAACGCTTATTCCCTTTTTATTTAATTCTGCAACACCGTCAGCAACCTTTTGTTTAACCGCTGCGGAAATTACCTTACCATCAATAATTTTATTCAATTTCTTCACTTTCCTCAGTAGCAATTAAATTTTCTGTTTCAATTTGTATAGAACCGTTTTTCTCACTTTCGTCGTCAGAAACATCAAAAACATCTGCATAAACTTGGGCACTATCATCTGACTTTACACGCTTTAAAAGTATAACCAGCAATGTTGCAGATGCTATACATAGCAAAAATGACAAAAGCGAAGAAACTCTTATATTACCCAGCATCAAACTGTCGGTTCTGAGCAGTTCTATAAAACCTCTTCCAAAACCGTACCATACACCGTAAGTCAGCACCAACTGACCGCTGAATTTACGCTTTTTGCTTATAAAATGAAGTAGGAAAAATCCTAAAATGCACCAAACCGATTCATAAAGGAAACAAGGGTGCACAAGACCTTCGCCACCCATTTCGCTTATAGTTCTTTCACTTTGCATACCCCACCAGGAACTGCCTGTAAAATCACCGTAAGCCTCTTGGTTGATAAAATTACCCCAACGGCCGATACCTTGTCCTATAAGGAAACCTACCGCCGCAATATCAAACATATCGAGTATTTTAACCTTTCTGATAAGGCACATAACAGCACCCGTAACAAAAGCGCCTATTACACC
>JAZQHI010000158.1:0-2101 GCA_045540535.1 Acutalibacteraceae bacterium
CTACAGTTGTAACTTCTTTAAAATCTGCAGAATGATTAACTATTGTATCAGGAATTATGACTTCGGGGATACTCGGAATATCATTTGTAAGGTCTTTATCATAAAATCCTATTGCATCAATAAACAAAGTACCGTCTTTTGCAATACTTTGGTCATTTGAAAGAACCACCATTTGCAACTGATAAGCATATCTGTATCCTAAAGCCTGGCCGTTTTTAGCCATTTCACTCATAGGAATTTTAACAATGCTCTCTCCTGCAGGCAATGTTATAACCTTAGAATCACATTGCACTGCCTTTTGTGTAGTAGCGTCATAGTCCATATATGTAATTCTTACATTTACAGACTGGTCGCTCCAAGCCCAAAATGAAAGTACAGAATCTTCCTCATAAATAAAGGGTGCTATATCACTTAGAGTTAATCGTTTATCATAATAGAACCTGATATTAGAAGTAGCAGAATCAAGGTTACTGTACGCTACCTTAATTGCGCTTTTGTTTTCGCCGACATTAGTCACACCACTGTGATAATGCTCAGCCTCTGTTTCAGTGTTAAGTACAGCATTGTCTTCGGTTTTATTTATCCATTTATCTGCGGTGGTTTCAATTTCTTTGAAATCTGCCGAATGGGTAACTACTGTATCGGGAACGGGTGGTTTCTGGGGTTCAGTTTCTTTTCCTTTTTCGATTCCAAATTTATCTATATAAACTGTAGCCGATGTGCCTGTAACAGCAGTAGCCGTGGCGCTTTTAAAATAAATTCCCAAGGAATTAATTGAATCCCACTTGAATAAAAAGTCACAATTTAGAGAATTGCTATCCTGTATATTTAAATCTGAAAGCGGAACTTTTAGTATAGATTCGCCTGCGGGAACAAAATATTCACCTGAACGGTAGCGGTTTTCTGTCCAACTGCTGTCAAGAGCCCTTATATACGCCTTTAAAGCGCGGTCGGACTTAATCCAAATGCACACAACCGCATCTTTACCCACATTTTCGCCGGCTATTTTAGTAGAACAAGGTGCATTATTTGTGACACAGTTATAATTAGCGGAATTTTCAGTAAAAATGCTTTCGGTAGTATAATAAAGCGAAGAACCGATGCCATTATACACATAATCGGTATCACTTGTTACACCAAGGTTACCCTTATCGTCATCACGCCAAGTAATGCCGCTGCCGTCAACAACTTTATCCCTATTTTCTTCAAAGGAGTATACAAGATTTTCCAAATCATTTTTTAATGCAAAACCGCTACTATGAAGTTCTTTCTTAGAATTAGACGCATAATAATAAAAACCTAAATTATCGAAATAAATATCCCTTGTTCCTGTAAAAGACTCTGTCGCCTTGAAATAGATATCTGCAATATTAACCTTAAGACTTCCGCCATTATTAATTGCAGTATATCCGTTATTACTGGTAATAAAATTGCTGAGCGGAATTTCTACAACACTCTCACCCGCAGGAACTAAAATTCTTTCCGAAACGATAAAATCTTTAGTTTCGTATCCATTACAGGTAAGTCTTAAAATAATATAAGCCTGATAATCGGTTTTAACCCAAAAAGAAATTGAAGCAGTATTAAGATAATCATTCGGTATCGAAAAAGGTACATTCTGCCTTATAAAATGAAAATACTGATTTTCCGTTCCTTTTGCAGGTGAAATTTTAGAATTATATAGGTTAGTGTAACTGATTTTAATAGCATTTCCGCTTTGGGCGTAAACATTATCAGAAGAATCGGAATACTTTTCAAGACTTGCTGTGGCTAAAACTTTCGAGTTTGTTACATACTCGCTATTATTCCGGTTATACAAACGCCATGTATTAAGATAATTACTTTCTGTAAGATCGTCCAAAGTAGATTTAGCGACAAAATCTTTATATGCTGTTATTTCAGCATCTTTAACTGTTCTTACTGTTGCAGAACTGTCCTTTTCGCTAAAATACGGAAAAGAACCCGCCGGCAATTCCTCAGCGATAACACCGAGCATTACGGTAGGTAAAAAAGTAGATATTAAAATCAGAACCGAGCAAATAAAACTAATTATCTTTTTGCCCATACACAAACAAGTCGGATCGTAGCCATGTCGTTCTGT
>JAZQHI010000159.1:0-16740 GCA_045540535.1 Acutalibacteraceae bacterium
ACAAAAAATCTGGCAAACATCTTTCCATGACCATATAATAAGGGGAGAAGCGGATTATTTAAAAATTTGGAATTATATTGACAAAAATCCTGCAAAATGGGTAGAAGATTGTTTTTACAAGGAATAAAAACGGACACATCACAAGAGTAAATCGAAATGATGTGTCCGTTTTAAATTTAATTTAACGTTCTATCAACGCGTCGCCGCCTGAAACGGTTTCTTCGGTGATAGTGATTTTTTTAATTGTATTATCGGATGGCGCATCGAACATAAAGGGTTGAAGTACGCCCTCAATTATAGAGCGAAGACCTCTGGCACCTGTTTTGCGTTCAACCGTCATATCAGCGATTTTTTCCATAGCCTTGGTGTCGAATTTAAGTTCAATTCCGTCAAGCGCGAAAAGGGCCTCATACTGCTTTATAATCGAATTTTTGGGTTCGGTCATAATTTTTATAAGGGTTTCTTTATCCATACCCTTTAGCGCGGTTATAACGGGCAATCTGCCAACAAGTTCGGGTATAAGACCGAATTTTACAAGGTCTTGGTGGGTGGCGTTAACCGAAAGCGCCTCGGCTTCAATGCTTTTGGGGGATTTTACATCTGCTCCGAAACCAAGACTTGAGCCGCCCATTCTTTTTTCGATAACCTTTTCAATACCGTCAAAAGCGCCTGCGCAAATAAACAGGATATTAGTAGTATCAATTTGAATAAAATCCTGTTGGGGATGCTTTGTGCCGCCCTGAGGTGGAACGTTTGAAACCGTACCCTCTAAAATTTTAAGTAACGCCTGTTGAACGCCCTCACCGCTAACGTCACGCGTGATGGATGCATTTTCGCTCTTGCGGGCGATTTTATCAATCTCATCAACATATATAATGCCGCGTTCAGCCTTTTCAATATCGTAGTCTGCCGCTTGAATAAGGCGAAGCAGAATGTTTTCAACGTCTTCACCTACGTAACCTGCTTCTGTAAGGGTTGTAGCATCGGTAATAGCAATAGGCACGTCAAGGCTTTTGGCTAAGGTCTGGGCGAGCAAGGTTTTACCCACGCCTGTAGGACCAAGCATAAGCACGTTACTTTTGGACAGTTCAACGTCATTATCAGTAGCCTTGAAAATGCGCTTATAGTGGTTATAAACCGCAACCGCGAGGGTTCGCTTAGCCTCATCCTGACCTATTACATATTGGTCAAGCGTGGCTTTGATTTCTTGCGGTTTAGGTAGCACAAAATCGGTATCTTTTTTAGTTTTCTTTTTCTTCTTTGCCGTATTCTCATCATCAAAAAGCAGGGCACTGCAAAATTCAATACAACTGTCGCAGATGTAAACTCCGGGTCCTTCTACAAGGCGGGTTACTTCGTCCTGACTTTTGCCGCAAAAAGAACAACAAATCTCTTTCTCGTTATTAGGCATTATTAAACCCCTTATCTCTTAGTAATCACCTTGTCAATAAGACCGTATTCTGCAGCCTCTGCAGCAGACATAAAGTTATCGCGCTCGGTATCTCTTGCGATAACATCCAAGGGTTTGCCTGTGTTTTCAGCAAGAATTCGGTTAAGGTTTGCACGTGTCTTTTCGATGTGATTTGCGTGAATAAGTATATCTGTAGCCTGACCCTGAGCCTGACCTAAAGGTTGGTGAATCATAATTTCACTGTTAGGCAGTGCCAAACGTTTGCCCTTAGTACCTGCTGCCAAAAGGAAAGCGCCCATACTTGCCGCCATACCCATACAAATTGTGCTGACATCACATTTAATGTACTGCATAGTATCGTAAATAGCCATACCTGCGCTAACAGAACCGCCGGGGCTGTTAATGTAAAAACTGATATCTTTTTCGGGGTCCTGACCTTCAAGATACAAAAGTTGCGCAATAATTACACTGGCGCTTGCATTGTCAACCTGATCGTTAAGCATAATAATTCTGTCATTAAGCAGGCGGGAAAAAATATCGTAAGAGCGTTCGCCTCTACCTGTTTGTTCGATTACATAAGGTATCATTGTCATATCCATTTTGAATTACTCCTTTAATAAAAATTTAAAAAGCAAAAAGGGACTGTCTCAAAAACTTTTAATATTTGAGACGGCCCCTATATTATTGACACTGTCAGTTAATTGTAATCAATTATTCAGCATCTTTCTTTTCTTCTTCAACCTTTTTGGTTGTAGTTTTCTTAGCGGCGGTCTTTTTAGCAGCAGGTTTTTTCTCTGCTTTCTCGGCTTTTTCTGCCTTTTCGGTTTTAGCCTCAACCTCTTTTATAACCGCATTTTCCTTAATAAAGTCGATAGCCTTGCCAACTGCCAAATCCTTAGCAATTTCTTCGGACGGAACAGCGTTCTTGATTTGCTCAACTTCCATACCGTAGTCCTTAGCCATCTTCTCTATCTGCTCACCGATCTCCTCTTCGGTGGCAACAATGTTTTCAAGTTCAACAATCTTTTCAAGAGCAAGTCTGAATTTAACCTGACTTTCTGCTTGAGGACGGAAAGAAGCCTTGAAATCCTCAATAGTAGCATTGGTGTACTTGAGGTAGGTCTGAAGGTCGAGTCCCTGTGACTGTAAACGGTAAGCAAACTGTTCAACGCTTTGGTTGAGTTGGTTTTCGTACATAGCCTCGGGAATTTCGCCCTTAATACTGTCAACAATCTGTTGTACGAGATCGTTTTCAACCTCTTCTTCAGCAGCCTTGGTCTTGCGGTCCAAAGCCTTTTCCTTAAGGTCTGCTTTAAGAGCATCAAGTGTATCAAATTCGCTTACGTCCTTAGCAAACTCATCGTCAATTTCGGGAAGTTCGCGAACCTTGAGTTCGTGAAGTTTAATTTTGAAAACGGCTTCCTTGCCTGCAAGTTCTTTTGCACCGTATTCTTCGGGGAAAGTAACGTTAACATCAAACTCTTCACCGATATTGTGACCAACAATCTGGTCTTCAAAACCGGGGATAAACTGACCTGAACCGAGTTCAAGGTTGTGGCCCTCTGCCTTACCGCCGTCAAATGCTACGCCGTCACAGAAACCTTCAAAGTCGATAACTGCGGTGTCGCCAAGAGCGGCTGCTCTGTCCTCAACAGAAATCATACGTGCATTACGGTCAGCCATAGCGTTTATCTGAGCGTCAATCTCGCTGTCCTCAACCTTAGCGATAACCTTTTCTGCTTTAAGACCTTTATAGGTGCCTACTTCGATTTCGGGATATGTGGTAACGGTAACTTTAAAGTCAACACCGTCTTCTTTAGAAATGGAAACCATATCGAAATCCATTTTATCGTTAATAACTTTAAGGCCAGATTCTGTTATAGCCTCTTCAACTACATCTGCGTAAATAAGGTTCAACGCATCTTCAAAGAAAATTTCGCTGCCGTAGTAGGTTTCAACGAAACTAAGGGGCGCTTTGCCCTTTCTGAAACCGGGAACGTTAATTTTTTTAGCGTTCTGCTTGTAGGTTTCTTTAATAGCCTCGCGGAATTTTTCGCCGTCTACAAGGATTTCAAGTTCGTAACGGTTAGTAGCAACCTTTTTTGTTTCTTTCAAACTCATTTTTTATTTTACCTCCGTATAATGATGGGTTATTTGTTATACCTAACCCACCCATTTTACATAGTTTGCATTATTATACCATAAATAAATTGGTTTTTCCAGCAATTTTTTGAAAAATATATAAATTTAGCAATAATATATAATCAAACAATCAAAATAGGCGTAAATTGGGTGCAATCGCACGATAACAGTTTAAATTCTATACCGTCATATTCCTTAACAACGTGGTTTAAACCCGAACCGTGAATATGACCGTGGTATACGGTTTTAATGTTATGCTGTTTCAGAACATCCATAATTTCTTCGCAAATATGACCGTTATATACAGGCGGATAGTGAAGGAAGGTTATAACGGGAAGTCCTGTATTTTCGGCGGCGGTGAGGGATGTATCAAGTCTTGCCGCTTCCCTTTGTTTTACCTTTTTTGTGCCGTTTTCATCGTAAAACCAGCCGCGCGTGCCTGCAATAGCGCGGTTTTCGGCTATAGCGCAGTTATTAAAAATTATATCTACAGAAGTGATGTTGTTTTTCTCCCAAAATTCGCGGAGTTTTTTTGCGGTACTCCACCAAAGGTCGTGATTGCCCTTTATAAGCAGTTTTTTGCCCGGTAGGGATTCTAAAAATTCAAAATCTTTAAGCGATTCTTCAATTTTTAGTCCCCAGGAAAAATCCCCCGCTAAAACTACGGTATCCTCGGGTTTTACGAGTCTTATCCAGTTTGCCTTAATTCGTTCGGTGTAATTATCCCAACCGTAAAAAATATCCATCGGTTTATCAACCCCAAAGGATAAATGCAAATCGGAAATAGCAAAAATACTCAAACTACATAACCTCCTTTTTTAAGTATAATTTTAAAATTGTTGCTAATAATACTAAAGACCCCTCGGTCAGAAAGGACTTGATTAAATGAAAGACAATTGTTGTGAAACCGAAATTTGCGTTGCCTGCACCGTAAAGAATTGCGTTTACCACGCTGAAAACAATATGTGCAGCGCAGGAAAAATTCAAGTCGGAAACGGCGTAGCCTCTTCCGCTAAGGACACCTGTTGTGACACCTTTAAAGCGAAGTAGGAAAACGCTAAATTTAGGGATATCCTTTAAATAGGATATCCCTTTTTATTTGATTAATTAATTCCAAGAGCCGAATAAACGGCGGATAACATATTATCTTTTTCGCAAATTTCATTAAAGCGAACCTCGGCATTTTCAAGTGCTTTTATGGGTTCGGGAATTTCGGTGTTAGTAACCTCGCTTAAAATTTTAACCGTTTCAAATTCGCTGTTACCCTTTTTGTCACTAACAGCAGAAAGTACGCTGTTTGCAAATTTGTAGGGCGAAGCGGTCGAAGCGATAACGGTCGGTCTGTCGTCACCCGTAGTTTTAATGTATTGCTCGTAAACGTTAAGCGCTACGGCGGTATGGGTATCGGCAAGGTAACTGTACTCTTCAAAATATTTGGTAATTGTGGCAATAGTTTCCTTATCGTCGCAACAACCTGCCCAGAAAAGTTCGCTGAGTTTTGCCTTAATTTCTTCGCTTACGCTGAAAGTTCCTTTAAGGGAGAGTTCGTTTTGTAAAGCGGCAACCTCTTTATCATTATTGCCCGATAACTCAAACAACATTCTTTCAAGATTGCTGGAAATTAAAATATCCATCGAGGGCGAAATTGTTGTAAAGAAATTACGGTTGCGGTCGTAAGTACCTGTTTTAATAAAATCGGTAAGAACATTATTAGCGTTGGAAGCGCAAATAAGTTTGTTCACAGGAACACCCATTTTTTTAGCATAGTAAGCGGCTAAAATATTACCGAAGTTGCCAGTTGGTACAACTATATTAAAACCGTCGCGAACGCGGTCGGGCTCTCTTTCCAAAAGGTCGCAGTAAGCCGAGATATAATAAACAATCTGAGGCGCCAGTCTTCCCCAGTTAATAGAGTTAGCCGAGGAAAATAGCATATTGTTTTGGCTTAAAGTTTCTTTAACCGCATTGTCGGTAAAAATTTTCTTAACACCTGACTGCGCATCGTCGAAATTACCCTTTATAGCGCAAACGTGTACATTCTCACCTTTTTGGGAATCCATTTGCAGTTTTTGCATTGGGCTTACGCCGTCACTTGGGTAAAATACAAGAATTTCGGTATCAGGTACATCTTTAAAACCTTCAAGCGCGGCTTTTCCTGTATCACCCGATGTTGCAACCAAAATAACGGTTTTCTTGCCGTTGTTAACCTTTTTGGCTGAGGTTGTGAGCAGGTAGGGAAGCACCTGCAATGCTAAATCTTTAAAAGCGCAGGTAGGACCGTGCCAGAGTTCCAATATATTTGCATTTTTATTTATAAGCGAAATAGGTGCCGGAAGTTCCTTATCAAAACTGCCTGTATATGCCCCTTTAACGCAGTAGTCAACCTCTTCTTCGGTGAAATCGTTTAAAAATTTTGAAAGAACGAATTTTGCTCTTCCGATATAGTCCATTTTAATAAGATTTTCAAAATCTGCGGTGCTAAGGGTAGGGAAACTGTCAGGAACGAAAAGACCGCCCTCGGTAGAAATACCCTGTGCTATGGCTTTTGCCGCAGAAACTTTTACAGACTTATCTCTTGTACTAATGTAGTTCATATAAACATCTCCGTATTAGTAAATAATAACATTCAATATAATAATACAATTTTCAAATCAGTTTTGCAATATAATTATCGGCGTTTTTATAAAAAATTTTATCAAGCAGGCATTTTTCAAGCCCTTTTTGTTCTAAAAAGCGGTATAAATCGGGTATTTTATCAATTCCGTCAAGTTCGGGGGACATTTTACCGCCGTCAAAATCCGAGCCTATAGCGATAGCGTTTTCAAAACCCATATCGGCTATGTGGCAAATATTTTCGTAAATTTTAGTTTTAACGTCACCATTTAAAAATTCGGGATAAAAGCATAAACCGATAATTCCGTCCTTTTCACAAATAAGTTTAATCTGCTCATCGGTAAGATTTCGCGGATGAGGGCACACGGCATTACAGTTTGAATGACTCGCTAAAGGAAAGTCGGAAAGTTCAATAGCGCCGTAAAAACTTTTAGAATTAAGGTGCGACATATCACACCCGATTTGCAGTCGGTTCATTTTTTCGATTACCGTTTTGCCAAATGCTGTTAGCCCTTTTTGGCTTTTACTTCCGCCCGCAACCCAATTTTCGCCGTTCCAGGTGAGTGTTAAAAGGCGGATGCCGTCACGCTTTAAAATATCAAGGCGGTCTATATCATTTTCTATAAGTGCGCCGCCCTCAACCGCAAAAATGGGGTTGAGGTTAGGTGGTATGTCCTTTAATTTTTGCTTAAAACTTTTTAGCACCGTTTTGTATAGCAAAAATGGATTTTCGGCATCGTCCTTAATCCATATAGCGAAAGTTTCGGTCCAATTTTCAAAAATTTCACCCTTTTTGCCCGAAACGCTGAGTTGGTTTACATAAAACTCTTGATTTTTAGTGTAACATTCAAAAGCGGTATCGCAGTGCAGGTCAAAAAAGTTCATAAAACACCCTTAAATCTAAATATTAAAAGACAAGGTACAGAATTCATAAATTCTAAAAAGCGTTATCAATATAGTTGAGCGAATAGTTATAATTGCCGTTTTGGTCTTTTAAAACCGTTACAACTGCAACGTCAAAACGCGGTTGCAGTTCACATTCGGTTTTGGAGAGATAGTCCCCTGCGGTTAACATAATCCGTTGTTGCTTTCTTATATCTACGGCTTCTTCACCCGAAACCAGACTGTTAACCTTGCGGGTTTTAACCTCAACAAAAGCAATATAGCCGTCCCTTTCAGCAATTATATCAATTTCACCGTAACGGCTAATATAGTTTCGTTTTAAAATTGAATATCCCTGTTTACGCAAAAAAGCGGTTACTCTATCTTCACCGCTTTTGCCTGTTGTACCTATATTCATTTTTTCTCCCCCAAAAGTTTTTTAAGAAAGGACATTCTATGTATGGGGGAGGGACCGTATTTTAAAATAAGGTCTGTGTGTTCCTTAGTTCCGTAACCCTTGTGCTTTTTAAAATTATATTCGGGGTAATGCTTGTCGTATTCTAAAAGCAAACGGTCACGCGTAACTTTAGCAAGTATTGATGCCGCCGCTATTGAAGAAGATTTAGCATCCCCCTTGACAACCGTTTCGCAAGGAATTTGTATACCTTTTGGTATCTGATTGCCGTCAATTAAAGCGTAGTCGGGCTTAGTATCAAGATTATCAATTGCGCGGTTCATTGCAAGAAAAGTGGCTTCGAGTATATTAAACTGCTCAATTTCTTCAAGTGTGCCGTAGCAAACGGCGTAACTTAATGCTTTTTCGCAAATTACGTCATACAGTGCTTCGCGCTTTTTCTCACTCAGTTTTTTAGAGTCATTAAGCCCTTCAATTTCCGCATTTTCGGGCAGAATAACAGCCGCCGCGCAAACGGGACCTGCCAAAGGTCCGCGACCTGCCTCGTCAACGCCGCATATTAATTTAAAACCTTTTTTGCGTGCTTCGTTTTCAATACTTAAATCAGGCATCAGCCATTCACCCTTTCAAGTGATATAAAACCGATTTTGCAGTTGCGGTATTCTTCAAGCAGCATATTAGCCGCGCGCTCGGTGTCGGTTTCGCCGCCTCGGATAACCATACCGCGTTTTTTACCTATTTGGCACAAAAGTTCATAACTGTCACATTCAAAATCAAGTTCGCCGTAACGCGCCTGAAGCAAATCCTTATAATTCTCGGTCAAATTT
Source organism: Acutalibacteraceae bacterium (assembly GCA_045540535.1). Classification (GTDB taxonomy): domain Bacteria; phylum Bacillota; class Clostridia; order Oscillospirales; family Acutalibacteraceae; genus UBA737. The sequence continues at coordinate 8,291 of JAZQHI010000159.1, forward strand.
TCAAGCAGACGCATAGCAAGCAGTTCGGTGTCAAGAATTCTGTCCTTAACTGCGCCCGTAAAGGCTAAATGTTCGCCAACGGTCTGGTCTTCAAACTTAGGCCACAAAACACCGGGGGTATCAAGCAGTTCCAGTTGCTTATCTATAGTAAACCATTGGTTACCTCTTGTAACACCGGGGCGGTTTTCAACCTTTGCCTTGGTACCTCTGGCAATTCGGTTGATAAAGGAAGATTTTCCCACGTTTGGAATACCTACAACCATAATTCTTAGCGGTTTTCCTACCATACCTTTTTGGCGGTAGGCTTCAAGGCGGTCGGCTAAAACAGATTTTACGGTATCTTTAAAGGTGTTCAGTCCTTTGCCCGATTTACAGTCAATAGGAATAGCGGTAATGTTTTTTTGTTTATAAAATTTAATCCATTCGGCAGTTACCTCGCGGTCTGCCATATCGCATTTATTAAGTAGTATAATATGCGGTTTATCCCCGATAATACTTTCAAGTTCGGGGTTTCTTGAAGATAGCGGTATTCGCGCATCTACCACCTCGGCAACAGCGTCAATAAGGGGCAGTATCTCTTTAATTTTTCGGCGCGCCTTGGTCATGTGACCCGGAAACCACTGAATACTTTGCTTGTTATCAATCATTTATTATCAAGCCTGCCTATTCTGTCAAATGGGAAGATGCGGAAAACCGCGTGACCCAACACATAACGCGTATCTATAAGACCGTTTTCGCCAATCCTTGAAGAGCGGCTGTCAAGCGAGTCGCCGCGGTTATCCCCCAAAACAAAAATATAACCCTCGGGCACATAAAGCGGAAAATCCACTTCGTACTTATCGGTAGTGGGGGTGCTTATATAATCTTCAACTAAAGGTTCGCCGTCAACATAAACAACGCCCTTTTGGAAATCTATATCAACCGTCTGATCGCCAACAGCAATAACCCGCTTAATTATTGGCGAAGCAGAGGTATTTTGCGTACTTAAAGAGTTTTCGGCATTACGGGAAATAACAACAATATCGCCTCTTTCGGCTTCGTAATTAAGATTTGTAATTATAACCTTATCGCCAATAGCGCCCGTAATTTTGTTAGCGCCGTGAAGAGTGTCTTTCATAGAGTCGCCGTCAATAGTAGCAACCCTGAAAACGAGTGAAAAGATAATAACAACGGCAATTACCGCGGTGGCAAGAATTTCCAGCCATTCTATAATTTCTTTTGATATATTCTTTTGGGGAACGGGTTGCTCGGGTTCTTCACAAAAATCTAAAACGGTTTCGTCCACATGAAACCCTCCTGCATACAAGTATTCGGGATGCGAGTTTTCGCCTTTTAAAAGCGAAAGCATCTTTTTATGTAAGTGGCTGATTTTTTCTTTTAAAGGCGCGAGGTTTTTCAAAAAATCTTTCAACGTGACACTTAAATTTCTGAAAAATTCAAGCAAAGTATTAAGCAGTTTCATTATTCCTCACAGTCCTTTCATAAAAAATTCAATTAAAAAACAAAGGGAAGACAAGGTTTTTGCCCCGTCTCCCCAACCTTTAGATTAAATGAGTTCTTTAACCTTAGCGGCTTTACCGACTCTATCACGCAGATAGTAAAGTTTTGCTCTGCGAACGCGACCCTTGCGAACAAGTTCAACCTTTGCAACAGAGGGTGAGTGAATCGGGAAAACACGTTCTACACCTACGCCGTAAGCAACGCGACGAACAGTAAAGGTTTCAGCAATACCGCTATTGTTCTTAGCGATAACGGTGCCTTCGAAAACCTGAATTCTTTCTTTTTCGCCTTCCTTAATTCTTACGTGAACCTTTACGGTGCTACCGATAAGAATTTCGGGAACGTCACTTTTAAGCATACCAGCAGTTAATTCCTTAATAGCGTCCATTTTTCTTCCTCCTTAATTTTTTTACAGATGTTCTTAAGGTCTTTGCCTCAGAGGACCATCCGCTTCAATGTCGATTTTTCGGCAATGAACCGCTTAGTAAGGTCTAAGCGAAATCAAATGCTCATATATTCTATCACAACTTAAACGAAAATGCAAGCATTATTTTACTAAAGTTCCGCCGTCACTTTTAAGAAGTATCAAAATTTCCTCTTCTTCGAGTGTTAAAAGGTTTATATAAACCAAAATTTCGGTAGAATCGTCAGTAGTGCAAGAAAATTCATAACACCTGATTTCTTCTCCCGACGGTGTCGGAATTAAAGCAATGCTGTAACCGTTTACTTCAAGGGTGTCCTTTAACACAGCCTCTGCATCCTCGGGCGAATATGCAGGGGTTTCAAACACGCGGTCGCGGTGGTTAGAGATAAAACCTGCGGCTTCGTATAAAACAATTTCCCCGTTATCCATAGCAACACCAACTTTAATAAGGTCGGTATAGCAGAGGGTTTCGCCGTCAACATAACAGTAATTAACGGTTAAAATATTTTCGTTTAAAAAATAATAGGTTTCTTTAAAGCCGTGCATTTCTGTTCGGCTAAGATAACGTTTTGCCTTTTCACGCGCCTGGTCGGTACTAAGAATAGAGGTACTAACGGCGCGGTATTTTCGCATATAAAGGGTGTGACCGCCCTGTTTACTTACCGCGGTTTCAAGGGAGTCACCTTTAAATCGGTAGGACGGTATATGTCCCTCGATACTGCCGTCTAAAATAAGTTCTGTAGAGTCAGTATCGCTAAACAGCGCCGCGGCGGCAAGCGCCTCAATTTCGGTCACTGTCTTGGCGCCATCTGTCAAAGTGGGTGATTTTTCAAGTAAATGGTCTGAATAAGGACCGTCGTAAATAAGGGTGGGGAAGTCGGTCAGTTCCCCCTCAAGTTCGCTTAAAGCGTTTGTAAGGGGTAACACCTCGGTCTGATTTATAATGCTTTCAAGTTCCTGTCCCCAGTCTTCACCCGAAACGCTTGCTTGGGCTATATTTGACGCTTCGGCAATTTTTTCGGCGGTATCGGTTAAAACCGAAAGATTTTTTTCGGCATTTTCTATCGGCTCTTCATTTTCGCCAAGACTTTTTGCAACAGCCATAGCGTAGTTGCCCACCTGCGAAAAAAATCGGTTAAGGGTTGTGAGCCTATCAGTTTCGGGCAGACCCGATAATGCCGTTTTGGAAATTTCGGCTTCGGCAAGCAGTGTAGTTGCAAGTCGGCTTGCCTGCGTTTTGGTGGAAACATATTTTAACTTGTTTAAAGCCACCGAAATATTGTTGACTGCCGAATTAAAATCGTCAAAACTTTTTGAATATGTGTTTTTAAGTTCAAGGCTGTAGCGGTTATTTTTTCTTACCTCTTTAATTAAAAATCCGGTTGAAACAATAACCGCCGCTAAACTTAAACTTAACAATCTTACTGCGTTTCGTGTTTTCATAATGCCTCCGGAAATTTTTTAATTAGTATTTCCGGAAATTACGGCTTAATCCTTAAAATAACGATAAAATCTTGTAAATAATCTTCGTTTTTTACGAATCCACGCCTCGCGTTCGGCGCCGTGGGTACGTTTTATTTCGGAATTAATGTATTTATAACTTCTTGTAAAGTTAATTATGCCGTAAACCAATTTGGCTATTACTACTCCTACAACCAGCAGTATTATCAGTAGGCAAAAGCCTATTAAACCTTGGTTCATAGTTTAAATTCCTTTTGGTTGGAGATTATTTTAACTCATATCCGCCAACAGGACGGATGTTAAGTACCGAGCAACTGCCCTCACCGAATGCTTTTTCAATCATTTGCTTATAATCGGCTAATCTTTCGGTGGGGATATAGCACTGAATAGTCCCTGCAAAACCGCCGCCGTGAACACGGCAAGCACCCTTGCCATTTAAGAATTGTTTGGTGAGTGCAATCGCAAGGGATAAACCTTGCTCGTTAACAGCAGATGTTGAATAAAGGTTTTGCAAATAATCGTAGGAAGACTGACCCGAAGCATTAACCATGCTGAGAAAATCTTCAAAATTGCCGTTTTTAAGGGCTGAACGCTGCTCTAACACGCGTTGTTGCTCGTTAAAGAAGTGGAATGCGCGCAAAACGGCGCGGTCACCGCAGGATTTACGCAAATCTGCGATACTGTTATAGAATTTATCTACATCTGCATCCCTTAAAAAGTCTACCCCTAAAGCGTTACTAATTTGCCTGCACTCTAAGGTGATATCGGCATAGTCGCCTGTAAGATTAGCGTGGTTACCGCCTGTGTCTACTACACAAAGGGTGTAGCCGTAACTTTTTATATCAAGTTCGATACTTTCGGTAATAGGGTCGGTGGGGTTTGCAAAATCGGCATAGGTAAATCCGCCTAGTGAACTTGCCATCTGGTCAAGTAAACCGCAGGGTTTGCCGAAATAGTCGCGCTCTGCGAACTGACCGATTTTTGCAATTTCAACAGGGTTTGCGCCGCCGTCAAAAAGACCGTTTAAAATATTACCTATAAGCACTTCAAACGCAGCGGAAGAGGAAAGTCCCGAACCTTTTAATACGTTGGATGTAGTATAAGCGTTAAAGCCTGTGATGTTGCAGCCCAAATTTTTGAACTTATGGCAAACACCGCGTATAAGCGAAATTGCTTTGCCCTCTTCACCGGGGGCTTTATCAAACTCGTCAACTACTACTGTGTCCATATCGTAGCCCTCGGATTTAATACGGATTTTACCGTCATCATTAAGGGATACAATCGCAATAACGTCAAGATTAACGCTGCCTGCAAGTACTGAACCGTGTTGATGGTCGGTGTGGTTACCGCCTACCTCGGTTCTGCCCGGAGCGGAAAAAATGCGGATTTCTGAAGAAACGGGATAAATTTCTTCAAAACTTTCACAAGCCTTTAAATATCTTTCCTTTGCAAAAGAAACATCGCCGTAAAGCATCTCGAAACTTTTGTCAAAATTGCCGTTTTTAATGGCGGATTTAATTTCGCAAATATTCATAACACTTCTCCTGTTTTTAAAATCGGATATTATTCTGAAATGATTTTCAAGGTATCTCTTGCAATAGCAAGTTCTTCGTTAGTGGGGATAATGTAAATATTAACTTTACTGTTTTCGGTCGAGATTTTAACCTCTTCACCGCGGATAGCGTTCTTTTCGTCGCTTATTTCAGCGCCTATGTATTTAAGGTTTTCGCAAACATATTTACGTAAATCCTTATCGTTTTCACCGATACCGCCTGTAAATGCGATAGCGTCAACACCGTTCATAGCGGCAATGTAAGAACCAACGAATTTAAGGATCTGATAACGTTGCATTTCAATAGCAAGACGTGCTCTGTCATTACCTTTTTCAGCAGCAGCGGCAACGTCACGATTGTCGTTAGAAACACCCGAAACACCCAAAACGCCCGACTTCTTGTTACAGATAGTATTAATATCAGCAGCGCTGAGGTTTTCTTTTTCTGCAATAAATGTAAGGGCAGAGGGGTCAAGTGTACCGGTTCTTGTTCCCATCATAAAACCGTCAAGCGGGGTAAAGCCCATTGAAGTATCAACACAAACGCCGTCCTTAATAGCGGTGATTGAACAACCGTTACCTAAGTGACAGGTGATAATTTTAACGTCCTTTTTGTCCTTGCCTTCAAGTGCGGCTACGCGGTCGCTTACAAAGTGGTGGGAAGTACCGTGAGCACCGTATTTACGAACGCCGTACTTTTCATAGTATTCATAAGGAAGTGCAAACATATAAGCCTTGTCGGGCATTGTCTGGTGGAAAGAGGTATCGAAAACTGCTACCTGAGGTTTTGCTTCGCCAAAGGTTTTGATACAAGCCTTGATAGCCAAAACGTGAGCAGGGTTGTGAAGAGGAGCCAAAGCGCCTAAATCGTCAATATCCTGCAAAGCCTTAGGTGTGATAAGGCAAGAGCCCTTGAAGATGCTACCGCCCTGTACTATTCTGTGACCGATAGCCGAAACCTCGTCAAAAGAATCAATAACCTTAGCATCGCTTTTTGTCATAGCGTAAACAACTGCTTCAAAAGCCTCACTGTGAGTAGGCATAGCAGTGTCAGCCTCGTAGGTTCTGCCGTCAGCCGCTTTGTGCGAAATAGCGCCCGAAACACCTATTCTTTCGCAAAGACCTTTACAAAGTACCTGTTCATTTTCCATATCAATAAGTTGATATTTAAGTGATGAACTACCTGCGTTTACAACAAAAATTTTCATTTTTTACTCCTCCGTTTAAAAACTTGTATTGAAGATTTTATAAAAATATGATAAATTATAATTGTTAGAATAAAAAACTGCATACTCTAACTAATATATAATACTTTAAAACTCTAAGTTTTTCAAGTCTTTTTTAACAAAGAGGTGATATTTTGGCGGCAGTAGGAGTTATTGCGGAGTTTAATCCTTTGCACAAGGGTCACGAATACCTTTTAAGTGCGGCTCGCGCGGAGGGTACGGTTGTGGCAGTAATAAGCGGCAATTTTGTGGAGCGAGGGGATTTTGCAATTGCCGAAAAGCGCGTAAGAGCAAAGGCGGCGCTTATGTGCGGAGCGGATCTGGTGGTGGAACTTCCAACCCTTTGGGCAATGTCTACAGCAGAAAATTTTGCCCTTGGCGGAGTGAGTATCCTTAAAAACATTGGTTGCGAAAAAATAATATTCGGCAGTGAGAGCGGCGATATAGAAAAACTTGAAAGGACAGCGGATGTACTTTTAAGCGAAGAATTTGCTAAAAAAATAGCCGAAATCAAGACGGTCGCTACCTTTGCGACTTTGCGTGAAGCGGCGGCGGTATCACTGGGAGCAGAGGCGGAAATACTTGCGAACCCAAATAACAATCTTGCAGTTGAATATATAAAGGCGGCAAAACTGTTAGATGCAAAATTTGAATTTTTAACCCTTAAACGTAAGGGTGCGGCTCACGATTCTTTTGATACTACTGATGAATTTGTTTCTGCAACGCTTTTAAGGGAGAAACTGCGCTCAGACGACCGCGATTTTTGCAGTAAATATATGAGTGACGCGTCCCTTAGTTGCTTTACACCCGAAACGGTCACTTACCCACAACTTGTCGACCGCGCAATTCTATCGGTGTTAAGAACTAAAACGGCAGCCGACCTTAAAAAACTCCCCGATATCAGCGAGGGTATTGAAAATAAACTTTTTGATGCGATAAGACTTGCAGAAAGCACTCAAGACCTGTATAATAGAATAAAGGTTAAAAGGTATACTTTAGCCCGAATACGAAGATTGGCGCTTTCGGCTTTTATCGGTGCGGATAATTCGTTTTTCAAAAAAGAGCCGCCGTATATCAGAGTTTTAGGCTTTAATAAAAAGGGTGAAGCCCAACTAAAATATGCATCGGCTGTTTCGCAAGTGCCGATAGTTACAAAGGTTTCGGATATTAAAAATCTTGATAAAAACGCGCAAAAAGTGTTTGAAACCGAGTGCCGCGCTACAGATTTGTTTGCGCTTAGTCTTAAACAACCGCTTGAGTGCGGTTTGGAGTATACTTCAAAACTAATTAAAACCGAAAATTGAGGGTTTAATTGTTTTCAAAGAAAGGAAGATAAAAAATGGTAACAGTAAAAGAAATAGCAAGTTTTAAGGAGTACGGCAGATGTGTCAGTATTTCAAACGGCGTTATCGAGGCTTTGGTAACGGTTGATTTAGGACCACGAATTATCAGTTTCGGTTTCTTAGGCGGAACAAACTTTATGTCCAGTGACAGAAGCGCTTATACACCTAAAACCAGTAAAGAATATACTGATTTCTTTGGCGAAGGCAGGGCTTGGGAAAACTTTGGCGGACACAGAATTTGGTTATCCCCCGAAAGCGACCCCGAAACATATTTGCCTGATGACAGACCTGTTGATTATACCGTTACCGAAAACGGCGCGTTATTTACGCCGCTACCCGATACCGAGGTTGGCATTGTTAAAACAATGGAACTTAAAATGGATGCGGATGATGCCTCAATGCAGGTTATTATGAAAGTAACCAATATTGCAGACAAGCCTCAGGAATTTGCAATCTGGGCGCTTTCGGTTTGCGACAAGGGCGGCACACTTATTGTTCCTATGAATACTAACGATACAGGTCTTCTTTCTAACCGAATTATATCGGTTTGGCCTTATACCGATATGAGCAACGACCGTATTTATTGGGGCAACAAATACGTTACCTTAAGGCAGGATGTGAACGCCGAAAAGCCGATTAAACTCGGTTTTGATCTTAACTGCGGTACTGCGTACTATGTTTTGCGCGATGATATTCTTTGCAAAAATTATGATACCAATCACCCGAACGGCAAATATCCCGACGGCGGTTGCTCGTTTGAAACCTATACTAACAACGTAATGCTTGAATTCGAAACTTTAGGCGAACTAAAAACCGTTAAATCGGGCGAAACCAGCGAACACATCGAATCCTGGAAACTTTGCAAAAAACCTTGTGAAGTTGACCTTAGAAATGACGATTCAATAGATAATTTATTATCGAAACTTTAATGTTATAACGGCAGG
>JAZQHI010000160.1:0-3061 GCA_045540535.1 Acutalibacteraceae bacterium
GTGTTTGTTACCGTCGTCAACAACATCAGATGCGGGCTTTCTTGATTTTTGGTCGAATAACTCGCAGTTGATTAAGAAATCAGGAACCCGTCCATATTCGTTTGTTAGGCGACCAAATGCAGATTTTATAGTCTCATTACCGCTGTTTGCTCCGTAAAAGTAACCTATGCGCTCAATCTCAGTAACTGGAATATGATACCCCTGACCGTTTTTTATAGGAAACGATTTCATTTAATCACTCCTTTAAATATGTCAGTCGGGCAACGTCATTAGAATCACCTATGTATATCTTTTTTACACAACGTGGTAATACTTTTATTTCTGTGCCATCTACGACCTTCTGTGTATCATAAACGCACAAATTCTTTAACTTCAAATAAGCATCTCCGCCATATACTGACGTGTTAACGCGTCCAGTAATAACACAGCCAGACTGTAATGAATGAATTGTGTTACCAGACATATTGTTATTTCTTACACTATCATAATACAACTGTGTGCCGTCTGCGGATCGTACTTCTATATAATTTAACGGCATCTGATTTTCTGGATAATTTCCGATGGCACCTTCGTATTCAAAGGAAACCTCTGCATCTTTTTGTGCAGTCAGCGTAAAAGTCTGGGATTGTGGGGTAGTTCCCAAAATTTCAATTGATAGCTCGCCAGCGTCATTGAAAAAAGCCCCATCAACAGAGAAATAACTATTCTGATTAGTGCTATTGACGGAAACCGGAATAACCTCTTCTTTATAAATAGGAACTTCAGTAGGAACACCAACATATGCACTTTTTATTAGATGTGGCTTTTCTTTGATTATATAATCAGTGGGTTCATCGGGGGTTAAAAGTATAGATGAAATTTTAAAGTATAAATAAGAATGGCTTTTAGCGGTTGGATAGGGTACGCTTACACTACCATAAATACGGTCACCTTTTTTCACTATGTAGTTATTAGCGTTAGTCAGTGAACATGTCGGAGTATTTATAGAGGTTGAATCGTGGTAAAAATCTACAACCGATTCACTGCCTACTGTAAGGTTCGCCGTAGAGTTGCCATAATCAGAGCTATCAAATGGAACAAATTTAGCTGACGCTTCATATGAAAAATTAAGCTCCATATCCACTTTTGCTTCCAAAGAAAACGTATAACTTCCTGAGATTGTATCTAAAATAAACCACCCGCTATCATTACAGTCTCCAGATAAGACAATAAAATAATCTGTCAAATTTTGATTGGAGATCGATACTGTGGTTTTATCATAAACGGGAATTTGTGTAGGAATTCCAATATAAACATTTTTCGACATAAAAATCCCCCTTATTCATAAATAAATAAGAGCTTGCCTTCTTCAAGAACATAATCTTCGCCAGGTTCAGTTGTTGAGTAGCTATATGGCGCAAAATTGTTAAGATCTTCTTTTGTTGCATAGGTGTTTGCGGCATATGTAGTTGTAACAAAAGATTTTCCAGCAATCATACGAACATCATCAACGGATAATGTGGCATATCCAGAACTGTCACCTAATGTTACCGATCCATTTCTATTTACGCTAAATGCATTATGGCGGTCTATGAGTCCAGTAGTTTCATCTTTGCTACCATTTCCAACCATGAATATGGCAGTGCTTTTATCCTCGTTATAAGACCCTATTGCCACTTGATAACCAGATGAAATTGTATTGCCAAGGCCAGAAATGAGTCCATAATTACCGTTCTTCTCTATCGTTCCATCAAAACTTGCTACAGCACCGGATAAGTCGGCGTTAATAATATTATCTCCACCGCCGCCTACATATACACAATCACATTTGTTGACAGTATTACCCTTTCCGGACACATATACATGACCGTTGCTAAATTCACCCTTATCATTTATATCTGAATAAATACAGTTTCCAGAACCATGTGCCTCTCCTGTATGAGCTTCCACTATGTTGCCGCATCCTGTCGCAAACGAATATTTACTGCGTACTTTATTATCGTAGTTTACGGCCATTGAATGGTGACCTGTGACCTCGTTGTATCTTCCAAAAGAGGCAGAATATAATCCTGTTACACTATTTGCTTTACCTCTGATAGTTATCGAGTTAATGGTAAGATATGGAGTTGTGCCGTCGGGTTTTATTTCTGTTAAACATACAAATTCAATTTTATTCGCACCAGCTTTAAAATAGGCTGAGCCGAGATTGAAAAAAGTGGGGACAAACAATTCCGTTATATTCTTAGTTTTGATGATTTCGGGCAACGCAATATCATTAACATACACCTTTACCTCCGGCTTTCTACCGTCGGCTGAATCAATGTTACATATGTCTGCATAAACAACGTAATCACCAGCTTTTGCAACGTTAACGTCGATGGAAAACACTGGCGCTTCAAGTTGTACAACATCTGTGTCGCCGCCTACTGATTCTGTTTTTGTATAATTCGACTCCGGATCTGTATAAGGGTAAACAACTCGAATTCCATAAGCTGAATCCACCTCTGTTCCGCCGTGCCCTGAAACAGTAGCAGATGTCGCAGTTGCGTTGAGTTGCCAGCCGTCATTTCCCAAAGTAGCTACATCAGTTGGACAGCGTTCAGGAAACCACGTTGTGCCAACACCGAGGGATCGGTTTTCGGATTTGAAATCGTGACTTATAATATCTGAGGTAGAATCAGACACGGTTTGTACTACAGAATCTTTTGCACGACCGTTTGACATGCTAAGATTGGCAATAGCAGCTATTTTGTCATTGGTAACGAGCGTGTCGCCAAAAACGAAGGAATTATCCGAATTTACCACAAAAGCATTGCGACGATACCAACCTCCTTTTAGGCTGATGCCGTTACCTACAACAAATAAGGCATCACTGCTTTCTTTATTATATTTGCCTAAAACTGTTTGATAATTTGCACCGCTTGGAATTATATTTCCGCTACCTGCAACAAAGTTGCCCACGCCGCCATTAATACTATTTGAGAGACCAAAAGCAGAGCTTGCCGGGCTGTTAATAATATCGTTATCATAATTAGCGATAAAGGATTGATCGGAGTTCGAAGATGTGTTTGAGGCGCCAAAA
>JAZQHI010000161.1:0-7346 GCA_045540535.1 Acutalibacteraceae bacterium
CTTGGTATTATTTGATTTTAAGTGAAACTAAAAAATAAATTAAAGACGCGTCTTTAGAATAAATAGGGGGCTTTTATTTTGGATTGTAAAAAGTTTTTCGAACAAATAAAGGGTAAAAAAATAGCGATGTGCGGTATAGGGGTTAGTAACACACCGCTTATACTTGAATTTTTGGAAAAGGGCGCTAAAGTTTACGCTTGCGACCGTAGAAGCCGCGAACTTATAGGCGAAACTGCAGATATGCTTGAAAGTAAAGGCGCAGAACTTCGCCTTGGGGACGGATATCTTGATAATTTAGAGGTTGATATTATTTTCAGAACCCCCGGTATGAGTTTTTATCTGCCCGAACTTGAAGCGGCACGCAAAAAGGGCATTGCGGTTACAAGCGAAATGGAAGTTTTCTTTGACCTTTGCCCTGCTACAGTTTTCGCAGTTACCGGATCGGACGGTAAGACCACAACTACCACCCTTATTGCTAAAATGCTTGAAGCCGAGGGTAAAAAGGTTTTTGTTGGCGGCAATATCGGAAAACCGTTGCTTCCTGAAATTGAAAATATCTCGGCGGATGATTATGTTGTAGTAGAACTTTCTTCATTCCAACTTATTTCTATGCGCAAAAGTCCCGACGTAGCAATCGTTACCAACGTTGCGCCTAACCACCTTGATGTTCACAAGGATATGGACGAGTATGTTGAATCAAAGAAGAATGTTTTGCTTCACCAGAACGCCTTTTCAAGAACCGTTCTTAACCGCGATAACGAAATTACCGAGGGCTTCCGCCAGTTTGTGCGCGGTCAGTCTTTAGGATTTAGTATGGAACGCCAACTTCGTAACGGCGCATGGCTTGATGAAGAGGGTTATTTACACATGGCTTACAGAGGTATGGATGTACCGATTATGCACCGCAGCGAAATTGCGGTTCTGGGTGACCATAATGTAGCAAATTACCTCACCGCTATAACTGCCGTTTGGGGATATGTTGGTGTGGACTCAATAAAGAAGGTTGCGCGTGAGTTTGGCGGCGTTGAGCACCGCATTGAATTTGTGCGCGAGGTTTCGGGCGTTAAGTATTATAACGATTCTATTGCTTCAAGTCCTACAAGAACTATTGCAGGACTCAAGGCTTTTGATAAAAAGGTTCACCTTATTGCAGGCGGTTACGATAAGCACATACCCTTTGAACCAATGGTGCCTTATGTGCTTGAAAAGGTTGAAAAACTTTATCTTTGCGGTGATACTGCCGATAAGATTGAAACTGCCGTAAGGGAAGATAAAAATTATAACGGTAACCCCGAAATTATTAGGGTCAAGAATATTGCTGAGGCTGTGGAAAAGGCTCACGAGAATGCAAAAAGCGGCGATATTGTAACCCTTAGTCCTGCGTGCGCCAGTTTTGATGCTTTCCCGAATTTTGCGGCGCGCGGAAACTATTTTAAGGAATTGGTAAATAAACTTTGATGAGTATTAAAGATATCTTATTTTCGCTGTCTTCGGCTGATGCGGTAGGCTCTCTTATAGATGCCGCGGATTTAGCATACGAATGCTTAAGCGAATATTGCGAAACCGAAAGAACCGACAGTCTTAATATAATCGGTTATTTAAAGGGTAAAAGCGATTATACCCTTATGCTCGACGCCCATATTGATCAGGTTGCTATGGTAGTAACCGATATCGATTCAAACGGTTTTATAACCGTTTCTAAAGCAGGCGGTATTGATTTAAGGTCTTTGCCGTCAAGAAGGGTTACTGTTCACGGCAAAGAAAAGGTTAATGCTGTTTTTTGCAGTACACCGCCGCATCTGAGCAGTGGCGATGTTGAATATAAAGACATTTCAAATTTAAAAATTGATACCTGCCTTGGCGAAAAGGCTAAAGAGTTAATTTCCCTTGGCGATTTTGTCACCTTTAGCGCAAAACCGCAGGAAATAGGCAAGTCTAAAGTAATGGGAAAAAGTTTTGACGACCGCGCCGCAGTTGCTTGTATTATAGAAATTGCGCGCCGCCTTTGTTCAAAAGAACTGCCATTTAATGTGGCTTTTGTTCTTAGCGACGGTGAGGAACTCGGTCTTCGCGGGGTCAGAACAGCGGCTTTTAAGGTGAACCCAGACGAAGCCGTTGCGCTGGACGTAAGTTTTGGTGACGGTATCGGCATTTCTGAAGATGAGTGCGGAAAACTTGGCGGCGGCGGTATGATTGGTTTAGCGCCGCTGCTTGACCGTAAAATCAGTGACAAACTTAAAAAAACAGCAGAAGAAAAGGGTATACCTTATCAGTCAGAGGTTATGGGCAGAAGCACAGGCACTAATGCGGATATAATTTCTGTAAACCGCGAGGGTGTCAGAACGGGGCTTTTGTCGATTCCTCTTCGTAATATGCATACCGATTGTGAGATTATAGACCTTAAAGACCTTGAAAGCGTTTGTGCGCTTTTGTGCGAATATATCCTTGGCGGAGGTGTTATGAATGATTGATAATTTAAGAACACTCTGCTCTTTGGACGGCACTTCGGGGGACGAGGGCGCTGTCCGCGATTATATTATTTCCAAAATTGACGGTTTTTGTGATTGGAAAACCGATAATCTTGGTAACATAATCGTTTTTAAAAAGGGTAAAGAACGCCCAGCCAAAAAACTTATGATTGACGCTCATACCGACGAGGTCGGGCTTATTATTACAAATATCACTTCGGGCGGTTTTTTAAAATTCAAAACGGTTGGCGGTATTGATACGGCTTCCCTTATGTTCAGACGTGTAAAAATAAACGGTATATACGGTGCGATATCGGGAAAACCCGTTCATCTGCTTACAGGGGACGAAGGCAAAAAACTTCCCTCTGCCGACACCTTATATATAGATATAGGCGCAGACTCTCGCGAAGAGGCTTTAAAGGTTGTGTCTTACGGCGATAGAGCGGTCATCTGCGGCGAATTTTCAGAAAACGGCGAAAAGATAATATCTAAGGCTATTGACAACCGCGTGGGTTGTGCGGTGCTTATAGATTTAATAAGGAACGACAGTAAGTACGATTTCTATGCTTCTTTTTCTGTGCAGGAGGAGATTGGCCTTAGGGGTGCTAAAACCGCGGCTTATGGAATAAACCCCGACTATGCTATCGTTCTGGAGGCTACTACCGCGGCGGATATAGGCGGTGTACCCGAAGAAAAACAGGTTTGCAATTTAGGGCAAGGAGTTGCCGTTTCGTTTATGGACGGCGCTACTCTTTACGATAAAAAACTTTATGATGCCGCTTTGGCAAGCGGAATAAAAACCCAACCAAAACGCGCGGTTGCGGGCGGCAACGATTCGGGCGCTATACATCTTTCGCGTGAGGGTGTTCGCACAATAGCGCTGTCAGTTCCTTGCAGATATATTCATTCCGAGTCTTCTGTTGCGGATAAGGGTGATATTGTGGCGTTGCGCCAACTTTGCGAATATATGAAAGATTATATTTTAAGCGGTGGCGCCGAATGATACGCCTTGTAAACGTCTTGCCTGATGTATCGGGTAACAGCGCGGAACTTGTTAAAATCAAATGCCTTTATGACGCGTATAAGGATGACACTAAGGTGCTTTTTTGGTGTCAGGATGAGGGCAACGCAATAATTTCTATGACCGACGGTAATATGATAATTTACAATAACGGCGCAAATACTGAGGAGTTGCGCGAGTTTGCCGACGTGTTAGGTCCCGCCTGTGTTTACAGTGATTATGATACTCTGTGCGCTATAGGCAGAAAACCGCGCGAGCGTATTAATATAATGTATATAGACCCTTGCGTTAATATTGAGGTTCAGGGTGACAGTGTTACCAGTAAAGAAATTTACGATTTGCTCGATGTTGAGGGTTTGTCACTGCCTGAATATCCGTATTTCGCGGTGGACTATTGCCGAAGAATTAATCACGGCGGGGCGGATAGTTTCGCTCTAAAGGATAAATGCGCGGCTATAAGTTTTAAATCGGGCAATTTTGCTATAATTAACGGCATTGCCGCTAAGCAAAAGGGCTACGGCAATGTAGCGCTTAATGCTATTTTAGAAAAAAATAACGGAAAACGGCTTTTTGTCTGCTGTAGGGATAAGGTAAAAGGCTTTTATGAAAAAAACGGATTCAAACCGCTTTATTACGGCGGATATTGGGTGAAAGAAATTGAGCATAACTAACTTTTTTAAAATTGACGAAAAATTATTGGAACTTGATAAAAAGGTAATGGACTCTCTTAAAGAGCAGTTCGCTAAAATCGAAAGCATTACCGAGTATAATCAACTTAAAGTCCTTTCGGCGTTTATTAAAAACGGCGTTAGCGAATCTTCGTTTGCGGCGTCTACAGGTTACGGTTACGACGATAGGGGCAGAGAAATTTTAGAACGCGTTATGGCGGATTGTATGGGAGCGGAAGATGCTATTATGCGCCACAACTTTGTTTCGGGTACTCACACCTTGACCGTGGCGCTTTTCGGTATGTTGCGCCCTAGTGATAAGGTAATTTCAATTACAGGCAGACCTTATGACACTATAACGGGTGTTTTCGGTATTGATTCCGCTACCGACGGCTCTTTAAGAGAATTTGGTGTAAAGTACGGCGAGGTAGATTTAAAACCCGACGGCACACCCGATATCGAGGCTATTAAAACCGTTTTGGCTAAAGAACAACCCAAAATGGCTTATATTCAGCGCTCACGCGGTTACAGTACAAGACCCAGCCTTAGAATATATGAAATAGAAGAACTTGTAAAAGCAGTGCGCGAGGTATCGCCTAAAAGTATTATTATGGTTGATAACTGCTATGGCGAGTTTGTGGAAACTAAAGAACCGTGTGACGTAGGCGCGGATATTGTTGCAGGTTCACTTATAAAGAACCCAGGCGGCGGTATTGCCAGCACGGGCGGATATATTGCAGGTAAAAAGCATCTGGTTGAGCAGTGCGCCAACCGTCTTACCTGCCCCGGTGTCGGCAAAGAGGTCGGCGCTACTTTAGGGCACAGCCGTGAACTTTATATGGGTCTTTTTTCTGCACCCCACGTTGTAGGTGAAGCGGTTAAAACTGCCGTTTTTACGGCGGCGCTTTTTGAGCACTTAGGTTTTGAAGTTACCCCTAAAAGTAATGAAATTCGCGGCGATATTGTTCAGTGCGTAATTTTAGGCTCTGCTAAAGGTCTTGTGTCTTTCTGTCAGGGTATGCAGTCGGGCGCTCCGGTTGATTCTTTTGTTGTGCCTGAACCTTGGGATATGCCGGGTTATACCGACCCCGTAATTATGGCGGCGGGCGCCTTTACTCTGGGTGCTTCTATCGAACTCTCGGCGGACGGGCCTTTAAGGGAACCCTATGCCGCCTGGATGCAGGGTGGACTCAATTTCCACAGCGCTAAGGCAGGCGTACTTCTTGCGGCTCAGAAAATGTATGAAAACAATGCTATTAATCTTTAATTGGAGTAAATTATGAAACAGATTTTTGCGGGGGAAGTTTACGAAATATTGCCCCTTACAAACGGTATCCTTTTTTCCTATTGCAAAGAAATTGTGGAAGATAACGTAGTTGTTGCTTATAAAATGATTTCTTTCGATAGCGGTAGGGTGACCGATGTTGCTAAAAATATATATATGATAACTAAATTCGGCAACAATTATAAAGCCGTTGCCGCTTATTGCGGAAATTATATTACCGTAAAATCCATTGTACTCCCTAACGGAAAGGTCTTTCTTTTAGAGCCGGATGGTAGTGCAGGTCTTATCGATAATGACGGCACACCCGTCTGGACAGGCAGCCTTGTTTATAGAAATTCGGCTCCAAGTGATGCTGTGCTTTATAATGATGCTCTTTGGGCGGCTTATCCCGACGCGAATGTTCTGCTCAGGTATAATCTGGCATCTATGCGTGAAGAACTTCGTATCGGCGGCACCCGTTCTCCCTTTTCACGTCCGCGTGACCTTTTTATAAACGGCGAAAAGGTGACAGTAAGCAATCAGGACTCTAAAAAACTTATCGAAATTAATTTGAACACATATACCGTTTTTGAACTTGAAGAATTCGAAGAACCCGTTTATCAGTATGTCAGTGTCGGGGATAAACGCTTTGTGCTTCTTGAATCAGGGGTATACCTTATATAATATATATAATAAAGACCGAGAGGATTCGCCTCTCGGTTTTTTTGTTTACTTAAAGAAAGGCAGGAACTAACGCCTCCCTTGTCTAAAGGGAGGGGGACCGCATTAGCGGTGGAGGGATTCTGTAAAACAAAGATGAGGCTTTACTGACATTTTTAATAAAGGTTAATCTTAATTGCAACAGGAATCCCCCAGTCAGCCTACGGCTGCCAGCCCCCTTTAGACAAGGGGGCCTAGGGTTGCGTGTTATTCATTAATATTTTTCAAATAACCTTTAAAAATTTGGCTGGGAGAAATCTTAAAATGAATAAAAATATTGTATAGTATAGTAACTTCTAAATATGACGGAACAATATTGCACTCAAGCAGAATAAGTGTAAAAATATTTATGCCGCAAATTTGTGCCATTTCTTTAAGTCTTAGTTTGTGAGATTTGCGAAGATATCTGATATTCGAACAAAAAACAAACAATTCTTTATTATTAGTTTTCAAAAAAATCACCCTGAAATATTTTATCAGATATAAAAATTGATTGTGAGTTTTAAGGGAAATACCCTTACAAATAATTAAAAAATGTGGTTTAGTTACTATAAAAAGCCCAATATATTGTGGCTTTGAAAAAGATTAAAAAAAGTTTAAAAAAAATTAAAAAAAAGTGTTGACAAAAGGGGATTGATGTGGTAATATAATCGAGCGCCCTAAAGAGAGGGTAGCAAAAACGGACCTTGAAAATTAAACAACGAAGAAATAAGGACCCGACGATTCTTAAGAGAAATCTTAAATCATCAAGGACAATTATTAATGCGTCAGCATTAAGTAAATGAGTCAAAAAACGAACTAAAGATTTGAACATCTCGAAAGAGATGCTTAGATACAATTATTTAGAGAGTTTGATCCTGGCTCAGGACGAACGCTGGCGGCGTGCCTAACACATGCAAGTCGAACGGAGTTTACTTATTAGATCCCTTCGGGGTGACGATTTGTAAACTTAGTGGCGGACGGGTGAGTAACGCGTGAGTAACCTGCCTTACAGAGGGGGACAACAGTTGGAAACGACTGCTAATACCGCATAACATATTTTGAGGGCATCCTCGGGATATCAAAGGAGCAATCCGCTGTAAGATGGACTCGCGTCCAATTAGATAGTTGGTGGGGTAACGGCCCACCAAGTCGACGATTGGTAGCCGGACTGAGAGGTTGAACGGCCACATTGGGACTGAGACACGGCCCAGACTCCTACGGGA
>JAZQHI010000162.1:0-6421 GCA_045540535.1 Acutalibacteraceae bacterium
CAGGCACCGATTCTAAACTTACATCTGAAGGTTTTTTTATTAAAATAGCATCATTGACACCACAAGAGTTTAAGTTAATAAGCGATATACTTGATTATATGAATTTTAATAAATAAAATACCCCTTGGCTTCTGAAATTAGAAACCAAGGGGTTTAGTGTTTATTTAAGAATTAGTCGTGCTTTTTGAAACCACGGCGTTCTCTGCCTTCACGGCGGTTGTTACGAGGCTGTTCGTCAGCATCGTCTTCAACCACTGCACCGTTTATTTCAACGAGTGCATCACGGCGGGAGAGATTGATACGTCCCTGATCGTCGATTTCGGTTACCTTAACAAGTACCTGATCGCCAACGGTTACAACGTCTTCAACCTTTTCAACACGCTTAACGTCGAGCTTGGAAATGTGAACCAAGCCTTCCTTGCCGGGAGCAATTTCAACGAAGGCACCGAAGGTCATAAGACGGGTTACCTTACCGGAGTAAACTGCACCGATTTCAGGGTCATTCGCAATAAGTTCGATAATGGAAACAGCCTGCTTTGCCTTTTCAATATCAAGACCGGCAACAAATACGTGACCGTCTTCTTCAATTGTAATTTCGCAAGCGCACTGCTCTTGAATAGACTGTATAACCTTACCCTGCTTACCGATAACATCACCGATCTTGTCGGGGCTGATTGTGGTGGTAAGCATCTTAGGAGCATACTTGGAAAGTTCTGTGCGGGGCTCTGCAATAGCCTTGAGCATAACTTCGTCAAGGATGTATTCACGTGCTTTACGTGTTTTAGCAAATGCTTCCTTAATGATTTCAGCGGTAAGACCGTGTACCTTAAGGTCCATTTGAATAGCGGTGATACCCTTATGTGTACCTGCTACCTTAAAGTCCATATCGCCGTAGAAGTCTTCAAGACCCTGAATGTCTACCATAGTCATAAAGTCGCCGTAAACGCCTTCATCACCTGTGATAAGACCGCAGGAAATACCTGCAACGGGTGCCTTTATCGGAACGCCTGCTGCCATAAGAGCAAGTGTAGAACCGCATATAGAGCCCTGCGAAGTAGAACCGTTAGAAGAAAGAACTTCTGATACAACGCGGATAGCGTAAGGGAAATCTTCAACACTGGGGATTACAGGAACGAGTGCCTTTTCTGCCAAAGCACCGTGACCGATTTCACGTCTACCGGGGCCGCGTGAAGGCTTTGTTTCGCCTACAGAATAGGACGGGAAGTTATAGTGGTGAATATATCTCTTAGTAACCTCTTCATCAAGACCGTCAAGTTTCTGGGCTTCGCTAACGGGTGCTAAAGTAGCGATTGAAAGAACCTGTGTCTGACCGCGGGTGAACATACCTGAACCGTGTACACGGGGTAATAAATCAACCTTAGCGTCAAGAGGACGGATTTCGTCAATGCCTCTGCCGTCAACACGCTTTTTCTCATCCTTAAGCCAACTTCTTACAACGTGTTTCTGAATAAGGTAAAGAATTTCATCAATCTTAGCCTCGTTGCCCTCAAACTGAGCATCATACTTCTCGTGTAAAGCGTTACTGATAGGAAGTAACGCCGCATCGCGTACAAGTTTATCATCAGTATCGAGTGCTCGTTTTACATCCTCTATACAGAAGTTTTCCATCTCTTCAAAGATTACGGGATCGGGGTCGTTAGACTCAAATTCAAACTTGGGCTTACCTATTTCAGCAACAATGCTGTTTATAAACTTAACAACTTCCTTATTAACCTCGTGACCTGCCATAATGCAGTCAAACATAAGGTCATCAGGAATTTCGTTACCGCCTGCCTCAATCATAGCAACCAAATCTTCGGTAGAAGAAACGGTCAAAGTAAGGTCGGTAACTGCTCTTTGCTCTAAAGTGGGGTTAATGATAATCTCACCGTCAACAAGACCTACGTTAACACTTGAAATAGGACCTGCCCACGGAATATCAGAAATAGCGATAGCAGCCGATACACCGATAGCAGCAGCAACTTCGGGTGAGCAATCGGGGTCAACCGACATAACAGTTGCAACTACTGAGCAATCGTTACGCATATCTTTAGGAAACAAGGGGCGAATAGGTCTGTCAATACAGCGTGAAGCCAAAATTGCCTTATCGCTTGCCTTACCCTCTCTTCTTGTGAAAGAACCGGGGATTCTGCCTACAGAATACATTTTTTCTTCGTAATCAACAGAAAGTGGGAAGAAATCCACACCCTCACGGGGTTTTGCAGAAGCGGTAACGGTACAAAGAACGCGTGTGTCACCGTAGCACGACATAACTGCAGCATTTGCAAGGCCAGCCATCATACCTGTTTCAAGTTTTAAAGGACGGCCTGCAAGTTCGGTTTCGTAAACCTTATAATTTTCAAACATTTTACAATCTCCTTTATAATTTTATTTTCCAGAGATTTTCGTTTAGCAATAAATCCAATACCCTATTATTTAAGATACCCGATTTATCGCTAACAACAAAAATCTCTTGTTTATTTTAGTTCCAAAATTTACAACAAGGCAGACCGAAAAATTTCGACCTGCCTTTTTGTATTGAAATTACTTTCTGATACCCAATCTCTTAATAAGAGCACGATATCTTTCAATGTCAACCTTTTGAAGATATGCTAAAAGGTTTCTTCTGTGACCAACCATTTTAAGAAGACCTCTGTAAGAGTGCTTATCCTTCGGATGATCTTTCAAGTGAGCATTGAGTTCGTTGATTCTGTTGGTGAGAACTGCAATTTGTACTTCAGGTGAAGCTGTATCAGCTTCGTGAGTTGCATACTCAGCCATAATCTGCTGCTTCATTTCTTTTGTCATTATTTTTCACCTCTTTTTTTCTTTTCCGCAAACCAAGCAAAAGGTCCTAGGTGTTCCCTTTTGGGCAGTCGCCTAAAGCATAGTAAACGGTAATAGATCAGCGTTCGCACACTAACCTTTGGTATTTTACCACAAACTTTCAAAAAAGTAAAGAAAAACTTTTTTATATCTGCTTTAATTTTTCAGAAAGTTTGTCGATATGAGAAACTGCGCGGTCATTATCGGCTACCATTGTTGCCATAACAAGCGCATCGAGTACAGCAAATTGACTTATTCTCGAAGTAATAGCAATTTTATGAAGCGGGCTTTCGCGTGTTTTTGTATATAAAACATAATCGGCAAGACCCGATATACTGCTTTCGGAAAAGGTTGTTATTGCAAGGGTTTTTATTCCCATTTTCTTTGCCATTTGAACTGCACCGCAGGTATCCTTATTTTGCCCCGAATGTGAAACCGCAATCAAAATATCATTTTTATTCATATTAGCCATTGCCACAGTTGCCGAATGTAAATCGCAATAACTTGATGATAGTTTACCAAGGCGCTGGAATTTAAGTGTACTGTCATTACAAACTATAAAAGACGTTCCCGTACCGAAAAAAACTACTTGATTTGCATTCTTTATAATATCGGTCACCTTTTCAAGTACCGCAAAATCTAAGTTTTCGGTTGTAAGGCGCATAGCCTCAATATCAGCATTAATCACCTTTTTAACCTGCGTTTCAATAGTTCCGTGCTCTTTTTTAAGGTCAATTATAAAATCCTCGTGTTCAGGACGGTTTGCAACCAAAAATAATCTGAAAGATTTATAACCGTCAAACCCCATCTGGCGCGCAAACCTGACTACTGCAGCAGGGCTCACCCCTGCTTTAGTTGCTAAAGACTGAACGCTTGCAACCACCGCTTCATCATAGTTTGAAATAATATAGTCGGCTAATTTTTTCTCAACATCGGTAAGTTTTATATACTTATCTGTAATATATACAATAGCATCAGTAGCCATATTTTCCTCCGAAGTTCTTTTTTTACATCATACTACTTTTTTAAAATTTTTTCAACTATTTACTTTAAAACGATTGACAAATAAACCTTTTGGATTTATAATTATTTCAGAATTTAAAATCTTTGAAATAAAATTTCAAAGCGTGAAAGGAAAATGCATTATGGGACATTTGCTCGCTGTTGATACGGGCGGAAGTAAGACGGTATTTAATGTATATAATTATGAATATTCCCTTTTAGAAAGTTTTAAATCTTTGGGGGCAGGTCTTGTAAACGACATTGAAGAAGATATCCCCTACATAAGCGATGTTTTAAAAGAAATTGCATTAAAGTACGAAATTAAAACCGTTGCTGTTAATCTTGGCGGAAATAACGCAAACCAAATTAATAAAATTTGTAAAAATCATTTTCCAAATGCCGCTATAACAGTTTTTCGCGAATCCGAGGGTACTGCCGCGCTCGAACTTGGAAAAGTTTACGGTACAGAAATTGTTCTGCTTGCAGGTACAGGCACAATAGCGACCGCATTTGACGGCGAAAACGGTTACGTAGTATCAGGCGGTTGGGGCGCAAATATCAGTGACGGCGGAAGCGGTTACGCAATAGGTCTAAACGCTATACGCGCGGCAATAAATTCGCTTGATGCCGCAAAACCGCTAACCCTTATGCAAAAAGAAATTACGGGTGAAGAAGAACCTTTCAGAACAAAAACAAATGTTAAAAGTATTTGCAAAATGCGTGATAATGTAAGAGCAAGGCTACAACCACTTGACAGAAAAAATATTGCATCCTACACAAAAATAGTAGGTCGTTTTGCCGAAATGGGCGAAGCGGATGCCTTAGAACTGCTACGCGAAGCCGGAATAGAATTAGGTAAAATAATTGTTAATACGGCAGAATCGTTAAAACCCTATAAAGCACACGGCGTAACGGTTACTGGCGGACTTCTTAACTTATCAGAATTCTGGAAAGAAAGTTTTGAAGATTTTGTTAGAAAAAATTCTACCGTTGATACATTCAAATATGTAAAAGACGGTGTAATTTTAGGCACACTCCAAACAGCAAAAAAATTAAATTATAAGGAGAAATAAAAAATGGAATTTCCAAAAGGTTTAATAGTATCGGCACAAGCGTTAGAGGGCAACCCTTTCCGCACCTCTGAAGGATTAGCGTTAATGGCTCATTCGGCAGAACTTGGTGGTGCAAGCGCTTTGAGAGCAAATGGTTATGAAGACATTGCCGCTATGAGAAAAAGGGTTACACTGCCAATTATCGGTATTGATAAAAGAATCGACGGTTCGGGCAGAACTGTTATAACCCCCGATTTTGCAGGTGCTAAACGCGTAGTAGAAGCAGGCGCTAACATAATTGCGCTTGACTGTACATTCTACCCCAGTGATATTAAGGAAGATACACCCACCCTTATAAAGCGTTTGCACGAAGAATTAGGTGTTCTTGTTATGGCAGATATAAGCACTTTAGAGGAGGCTGTAAATGCCGCAGAAATGGGAGTTGATGCGGTATCTACCACACTTGCAGGTTATGTACCCGGTGCTTTACACAGCGGCGACGAACTTTATACCCCCAATTTCAAATTAATTTCTGATATAGCAAGCAAAAAACTTCCTGTAACATTGGTAGCCGAGGGTCGTTTCTGGACACCTGCCGACGTTAAAAAGGCTTACGAACTAGGCGCTGATGCAGTAGTTATAGGAAAAGCAATCACAAACCCAATGGCAATAACTAAGTACTTTATTGCTGAATCAAAATAAGGATTTGAAAAAATGAATACTGAAAGTGTAAATAAGAATACAGCAAACATATCTTCCGTTTCTACCGAAGATATGCTGAAAATGATAAACCGCGAAGATAAAACCGTTGCCGATATTGTATCAGAATGTGTCCCAACAGTTGCAAAACTTGTTGATGCGGCTTACGATTGTTTATCAAATGGAGGCAGAGTTTTTTACTGCGGTGCTGGAACAAGCGGACGTCTTGCCGTTGCAGATGCGGCAGAACTCCCCCCTACTTACGGGCTTGACCCCACACGTATAGTGGCAATTATTGCAGGCGGAATAGGCGCAATGGTTAACGCTTCCGAAGGATGTGAAGACAGCCGCGAAAGAGCGCTTAAAACCTTTGAAGAATACGGAATTAAAAATGGTGATATGGTAATCGGTATTTCGGCTTCGGGACAGGCGCCCTTTGTTATTACTGTTATGGAAGAGGCTAAAAAACTTAATTGCACCGTAGGCGCTATTACCAACAATGAAAACACATTAATGTCTAAAGTAGCAGATATTACCGTTGCCGCTCTCACAGGGGCAGAGGCTATTAAGGGTAGCACCCGAATGAAAGCCGGCACTGCGCAAAAAATGATACTTAATATGTTCTCAACCTCGGTTTGCATTAAACTTGGTTACGTTTATAAAAATTATATGGTTAATATGGTAACATCTAACCGCAAGTTAAGACGGCGCGCCATTACAATGATTGTAGAAATTTTAGGTGTTAGTGAAGAAACCGCCGAAAACGCTTTGGAAAATAATAATTGGTCGGTTTACGAGGCTATTAAAGCCTTAGAAAAATAAAAAACGGAGAAATTGCTGTG
>JAZQHI010000163.1:0-4643 GCA_045540535.1 Acutalibacteraceae bacterium
AAAAATTGCTGAAGGGTATTTATGAACCTCAGGTTGTTACTGTTCCCCCGAGTGATGCATGTCGAAATATGTGTGTTACGCCTGATGGGGAAATACGCATCTACGGCGCTATAAATAAAAAGGAACCCGAAGATGTTGGCACACCGGTATACATTTCCTCTAAAGATTGCGGCCTTTCTTGGAAAACACATATAATGGAAGATGGGGTACTCGGTTGCGCGGGGTATAACCATAAAACAGGACGTTATATTTCTGCTCATCCAAACGAGTATAGACCCGAACGCAACAAAATAATTGACAAATCGGGTACTTGGGCTTTAATAAGTGAAAAGGGATTTGACAGTAAGGAATATCAATTAGTTAAAATGTCGGACAGAAATGTACATATTCTAAGACCGCCTATGTTTTTAGAAAGTTGCAACCGCTGGTTTATTTTGGGAGAATATGTTTTACCCGATTATAGCGATAGGGTTGTTGTTTTATTTTATTCTGATGATGACGGTGAAAGTTGGCGCGAAATTGAACTTAAAAAATCTGCACCTGCATTTGAAATTAAGCCACCGCATAAAAATGTGAGGTGGCAGCAATATTCGGCCGAGCCTACAATAGCGGAACTTTCAAACGGTGAATTGATAATGCTTGTCAGAACTTCGCAGGATTATCATTATATGTACCGTTCAACCGACAAGGGTGAAACATGGTTAGGTCCCGAACCTTCAACATTCCACGGAACAATTACAATGCCCGTTTTAGAAAAACTTTCTGACGGCAGAATAGTATTCTTTTGGTGTAATACTCAACCTATGCCAGAACTTTCTCAAGATACAATTTTTCCGAAACTTTCTTCTGCGGAGAGAGGCGGTATATGGGAAGATGTGTTTACAAATCGCGATGCTAATCATTTGGCTGTATCAGAAGATGATATGCATTCTTGGATAGGTTTTAGAGAACTCTTTTTAAATACGGTACGTAATAATGCAGATTTTCGTTCTATAGGTGGCGCTAATTCAAGAGATAAAAGCGTACATCAGGCGCAAATGTTAGAACTGCCGTTTAATAAACTATTAATACATTTTGGGCAAAATATTGCTTCGAGAAAGGTTGTTATTCTGGATATAAACTGGCTTTACGAAAAAGAGCGGTTTGAAGATTTTCGTCTGGGGCTTGAAAATGTTTCAACTCAAATGTATTTAAAAAGTAATTTAGGCGGTTATCGCGGCTTTTCCGGTCATTGCGCTTATAACAGAACCAATGGCGCGTTATTGGTGCCCGATTTATCAGGTAATTTTAAAGAGGTGCTCCAAATTGCCCGTGTGGAAGATGAACGTCTGGCTTATAAAAAACAGGGCGTTGTCTGGAATTTTCCCGCATCAAAAACGGGCAGGGTGGAAGTAATGCTAAGCGTTCTTGAAAACGGTGTCAGAATATCCCTTACTGACCATTGGTATAATCCATCCGACGAGTTTGTCGGAGAAGAGGCACATATAAGTTTTGATGTAACCGATAAATGCGATTGGACTTTAGTTGCCGTAAACTACGATACCGAAACTAATAAGGCTAAAATATTTATTGGCGATAAAACTTACGATTATTCTTTAAAAAATACTGCACCACACGGACTTTGTTATTTACATATTCAAACATTGGCTGAAAGTGAAGATTACTGCGGAACGCTTATAAAAACGCTTAAAAAGACAGAAATTTAAGGCGATGACAATATGAACTACAAAGAAACACTCGAATATATACATTCGCTTGGCAACTTTTCTATGCCTGCGACACTTGAAAGAACTAAACAGGTTTTCTCAGTTTTGGGTGAGCCCAATAAAAAAATCAAAGCCATTCATATAGCAGGCACAAACGGAAAAGGTTCGGTTTCGGCAATGACTGCATCTGTTTTTAAAGAGGCAGGTTTTAAAACAGGACTATTTATTTCACCATTTATAATAGATTTTAGGGAAAGAATTCAGATAAATGGCGAGTATATTTCGCAACAAGACCTTTGTAATTACGCCGACCGCGTGATAAAAACAGGCGTTAAACTTACCGAGTTTGAATTTATAACCGCGGTTGCATTTCTTTATTTTTATGAACAGGGTGTTGATATTTTAATTTGCGAAACAGGTCTTGGCGGAAGACTTGATGCTACTAACACGCTTGAACAAAAGTTGGTATGCGTTATTACTAAAATAGGTCTTGACCATACCGCAATCTTAGGAGATACGCTTGAAAAAATAGTGGCGGAAAAGTGTGGCATTTTAAGAAATTGCCCTACGGTCACTTCACCTTTTCAGCCGCAATCGGCTTTAGAGATTATCAGGCAAAACGCGGGTCAGATTACAGTACCGGATTTAAACGAACTTGAAACAGTATCTTCCAAAATAGGTAATACCTTTATATATAAAGGTCAAAAATACGAGATCGGTCTTTCGGGTGAATACCAAACCGAAAATGCGGTTACGGCTATAGAAGCCGTAAATAACAGCGGATACAATATACCCTATAATATTATATATAACGGACTAAAAAAGGCTTTTTTCCCTGCACGCATGGAAATAATAAGCGAAAATCCGCTCGTTGTACTTGACGGCGCGCATAATCCCGATGGGGCCGAGTGTCTGGCAAAAGAACTTAAAAAACATTCGGGAGAGGTTACTGCCATTATAGGTATGATGCGTGATAAGGATTGCGAAGAGTTCTTAAAAACCACTCTAAGATATTGCTCGGCGGCGGTAGCGGTTGAAGTTAAAGGTATGCCTAGGTCACTAAAGGCAGAAGAATTGGCGGCACTGGCAAATAAATACTGCAGTTGTATTTCGGTGACAAGTTATTCTGAGGCGATACACAAAGTGGCAGAAATTTCGGGCAGAAAACCCATTTTTGTTTTTGGTTCGCTTTATCTCGCTTCTTCTCTAAGACCTATTTTATTAGACACTTTCAAATAATTTAATATCACCTACTTAATATGACAATTTTTTTAAGGATAAGCACTTATTATATATAAGGGCTTGTCCTTAATTTTTTTAGGAGTGTATTAAATGTCAGTAAAAATTAATGTTACAGGCGAAGTGGTTACCGCCTATCTTAATGGGGAACTGGACCATCATTCCGCCAGAATTATGCGCGAGGCTATTGACAGCGCAGTAGACCTTAATATGCCGTCGCTCGTTGTTCTAGATTTTACGGATGTCAGTTTTATGGACAGTTCAGGTATAGGGCTTGTTATGGGTCGATACAGAAATCTTGTAAAATCTGGTGCAGAACTTCATATTACGGGGACATCGCAACAAATCTTTAAAATGTTTAAACTAGCAGGCATTGAAAAATTAGCAAAACTTGAAGGAAGGTAAATTAAATATGCAAATAACTAATAAATTCACTATGACATTAATGTCGCGTTCGGCTAACGAGTCCTTTGCTAGAACCTGTATTGCCGCTTTCGCTTCGCAACTGGACCCCACTTTAGAGGAAATTAACGATATTAAAACTGCAGTTTCTGAGGCGGTCACAAACTGTATCGTTCATGCATATAAAGAAAAACTGGGTAATATTTACATAAACGCTGAACTTACAGATGATAATTCGATACGTATTAAAATACGAGATAAAGGTTGCGGAATAGATAATGTCGAAAAGGCAATGGAGCCATTGTATACAACCGTCGGCGGCGAGCGTGCAGGTCTTGGGTTTGCGGTAATGCAAAGTTTTACCGATAAAATAAAGGTTAGTTCTAAGGTCGGCAAAGGGACAACTGTGACGCTTGTCAAAAAAATAAGTCCGAGGTTTAACCTCAATGCTTAAAAATGCTTATGAACGTGATCGGTTTATTGAAAACAATTTGGGGTTGGTGCATTCAATTTGTAAACGGTTTAGTGGTCGCGGTATCGAATACGAGGATTTGTATCAGGCAGGGTGTATGGGACTCGTTAAGGCGGCGGATGCTTTTGATGAGGGCAGGGGATTAATGTTTTCAACCTATGCAGTGCCGGTGATTATGGGGGAAATCCGCCGTCTTTTCAGGGACGGCGGTGCAGTAAAGGTTTCTCGTTCGGTAAAAGAGTTGGGGTTAAAAATTAATCGTGAAAAAGTTGTTCTTGAACAAAAACTTTGCCGCGAACCAACGATTAGCGAAATCGCATATAATATAGGTGTCAGTTGTGAAGAGGTCACCGAGGCAGTTTGTGCACTGCAAAATACAGTATCACTGACATACGAGGGTGAGGACGGCATAAAAGAATCCGATTTACCTACAATAAGTACCGAGGATGAAATTTCAGACCGTTTGGTAATTGAAGAAGCATTTAATAAATTAAGTGAAAAAGAAAGAAATATTATGGAGTGCAGGTATTATAGGTCAATGACCCAAAGCAGTACGGCAAAATTTCTTAATATGACTCAGGTTCAGGTATCCAGAGCCGAAAAAAAGATTTTGCTCAAATTACGCGAATTACTAACTTAAATGGTAGTTATGTTGACGAAAAGAACAATAACCGACAAAAAAGTGAGGATTTTTTAGCGAATTGAAACGATTAAAAAAGTTTTTTAAAAAAATTAAAAAAAAGTGTTGACAAAAGGGGATTGATGTGGTAATATAATCGAGCGCCCTAAAGAGAGGGTAGCAAAAACGGACCTTGAAAATTAAA